>JASLXW010000196.1 GCA_030740135.1 Nitrospinota bacterium | reverse complement strand
GCCTCTTGCACCGAGGTTCCTCTCAATTCCGTTCCCCGCTTAAAGGCGTCAACGATCAACCGGGCGAATCTTCCGCTGTCGCTCAGGTGGGGCGATTGCGCGACGTCCCAGCGCATGGCCTTCAAACCAACGGCCTCCGCCGGTGACGGCTTGCCGGTCCCCGCCGCGCCGGCGGGCCCCAGGATGAACACCCGAAACCCTTCATCATCCCGACGGAAGGATCCTTCGGCATGGAGGCTGAGCAGGAGTTGGCCCTTCGAGTGGTTGGCAATGGCCGTGCGCTCCAACAGCGGCAGGGTGTAGTCGTCCGTGCGGGTCAGGACCACTCGAATCCCCGTTCGCCCTTGAATCAGGACGCTCAGCTTGCGAGCCACGGTGAGAACAACGTTTTTCTCAAGTAGGCCGCCGGCGCCCCGGATGCCGTTGTCCCGCCCCCCATGTCCCGGGTCGATGATGACAGTGCGCAAAGGCGCGGCGGACATCCGGCGAGAGGGTTTAGCTATATCCTCTTCGCGGACCGAGTCCCCGCGCGGGGGATTCCGCGGCGCAACGGGACCATCCGCGGACGGGCGATCAGGAGCTTGGGCGACCCCAATTTCGGGGGCGGCCCAAAAGGCGGCCGGGACGAAGAAGAGGCTGAAGAGGACGAGCCGGATCTTTGCTCGCCAAGGCAAGGCCCGGCCGCTACGTGCCGCCTTTCGCGTCTTCTCTATGCGGGATTTCAGATCAGGACTCACTTCTCAACCGTCCGGACGCCGGGGGGGAGGAATCTATCCTCTTCATTCATTGCAAACTATCGAGTTGCGGTTTATCCTCCTTTGTGCTAACTCAGGTCGGGTGTTCGAGTGTTCCCGTCCGGACCCCGTGGAGGTTGTGAACGGCCCCGATACTTGAAGAACTTTAGGTCATCCAATGTATCATAAAGCCCACGCACTGTGTGCCGGAATCATCCGGCGTTGGGGGCTTTCACGGCCTTGTTTTGGGACTTGGATGGAAGGGCGCGAAATGACAAGACTGTTCCGGACTTTGGCGGCCGTGTCCGTCGCTTTAATTCTGGCTGGGTGTCCAACGGCCCTTACTCCGGAGAAGAGCACGGAGCCGCTGGCCCCTCAATACCGGTTCGAGGACGTCCCGGTCCATCCCAAGCTGAAGATCGATTCAAGAGAATCATTCATTTTCGAGACCCGGAGCCTCAAGGCCGGAATCCTGGTTTATCACGGGGGCGAATCGATCACGGAAGTCGTGGAATTCTTTAAAGCGGAAATGCCCAAACATGCCTGGAGGTTGATCAACGCGATTGAGGCCAAGGGGATCGTTTCGATGAATTTCGGCAAAGAGGGCTGGAGCGCCTTAATCCGCGTGAGTCGGAGCACGTTGACCACGGATGTAGAGATCACCATTGGTCCCAAGGATGCGGGCGCCCCGGCCTTGCGGCCCCCGGGAAAACGGAACTAGATCAAATTCCCGCCACCAGCAGATGGAAAGCGGAGAATTCAGAATGTGGAACTCCGAGAAGGATTGGGTTTTGCTCCTGAGCATCGTTCAGGGGCAAATGGAAGCGGCGATTCTTCGATCGCGATTGGAAAGCGAAGGGATTCCCGTGGTTTTACGCTACGAGTCGGTGGGTTCCCTGTATGGGATCACGTCCAATGAATTGGGAGAGGTGCGCGTCTTCGTCCCCCAGGGATTCCTCGATTCGGCGCGTCGGTTGATATCTCTGGACAGGCGCCCCGATTCCCGGGAGGAGGCCGCTTGAAGCGTCCTCCTCAAGTCTGCCCCGAAACAAAGCCGGCCTCTGATTAGAAAGGGGACCCCGTTCGCCTGGGCGCCGTTCCCGGCGGCTTGGAAGCTGACCGCCCCCCCTTGTCGCACTCACGCCTTATCCAGTGGAGGGAGATTCTTCTTCGATCGAAAGACGGACGTTTCGCGAACGCTGGAGGGACTTGTGGGCGGCGGGGCCTGAGGAAACGCGATTATCAATGGATGGGATAACATGGCAACCGAACAAGACCGCGAAACGCTGCGCAGGATTCTCCAGGAAAAGGCCTTCGAGAAGCGGGAAGTCGTACTGACCTCCGGCCAGAAGAGCGATTGGTACATTGATGGGAAACAGGCGACGCTGAATCCCCTGGGCTTGATGCTCGTGGGAGAGTTGATTTTCGATCGATTGAAAGGGAGCGGGGTCGAGGCCGTGGGCGGACCGACAATGGGAGCCGATCCTTTGGTGACGGCCACGGCGCTGGTCAGCCAGCAGCGGGGTGAACCGATGCCCGCTTTCATCGTCCGCAAAGAGCCCAAGTTTCATGGAACGAGCGCCTGGATCGAGGGGAAAAACAACCTTCGGGAAGGGATGAAGGTGGCGATCCTGGAAGACGTCATGACAACGGGCGGCTCCATTCTTCATGCCATACTCAGGGCGGAGGCGGAGGGACTGGTGGTTGTCCGGGTCCTGGTCGTTGTAGATCGGTGCGAGGGAGGAAAGGAAAAGCTGGCCGAGGCCGGCTACCAGTTGGAATCCCTCTACGACCGGGAAGACATGATGGGCGAATCGTGACGCCGCCGCTCTTCGACGAATGGACGGGCAAATCCCTGTCATGCAACCGCCGTTTTGCCGCTGAATTCCCATTCACACCTGTGTCTCACTGAGATAGACAAAGCGTTCCGAGAAGACATTCAGCCGGCCGTCGGGTTCGTTCGGCCCAAACCCGGGGCATCCGTGGAGGAGGCGGGCATTCTCCGGTCGCCCTGAAACGACCGGAGATCGCGGGACGGGGCCGGCCCAGGTTCGCCCGGCCGGATGGGCTCGCGCCTCGGGGACTTTCGCCATGCGCCACACCTTTCTTTTCACCGCCTGGCTCATGTGGCTTCTGTCGCACGCCTCGCGGATGGCCCTGGCGCCCGTCCTTCCGCTCATCGAGGATGACCTGGGGATCTCTCACGCCCAGGCCGGTCAAATCTTTGTCTTTCTTTCCATTGGATATTGCGGCGCACTCTTCAGCGTCCCATTTTGGAGCCGGCTCCTGGGGTATCGGCAGGCGCTGCTGGTCAGTCTGACCACGCTGACCATTGCGCTTTTCCTGATGCGTTGGGCGCCCGGGAAGGCCACGATATCAACGCTCGCGTTTTTCATCGGCCTGGCCTCGGGGACGGTCCTGCCATCGGCCATCCCGCTCATCACGGCGGCGTACGGTCGGGAGGTTTGGGGAAAGAGCATCGCCATTTTCGATTCCGCGGCGCCGTCGGGTCAATTCCTCGCGCCGGTCCTCGCCGTCGTCATGCTGGCGATGTTCCCGTGGCGATACATGTTCTGGGCAATGGCGGCCATGTCCGTTTTCGTCCTCTGGATGGTCCTGCGGACCGCCCCCAGGAAAGAACCCGAGCCCGAGCGGGCGGGCGGGAGCATCGTGGCCGTTATCCGCAACCGCAGCCTGGTCACGTTGGGGTGCCTCTGGGTCCTGGCCTCCGGGGCGGCGCTCGGCGCGGCTTTTCTCATCCCGGTCTATCTGGTGAAGGAGCGGGGCTTGGAGCTGAGCGTAGCGAACCAGGTATTCGCGGCCGGTCGGGGAATCGCCATCCCTTGCGCGGTGACTACGGGCTTTTTGGCCGATCGTTTTCCGTGCCGCACTCTCCTGGGCTGGGTCCTCGCCCTGGCGGGCGTCTCCCTGATGGGGGTCGCCCTTTGGCCGGGAAACTTCGGAGTGGGGGTTTGGGTCATCATAGAAGGAGTGGTGGTCAACATGTTCTTCCCGGTAGGCCTGATTCTCATCGCCCGGCTCACGGCAACGGGCGTCCGGGGGGCGGCCATCGGGCTCGTCATCGGCGCGGGCGCCGGGTTCGGGATCGGTGTGACACCGTGGATCCTGGGAGCGGTGGCCGACGCATGGAGCTTTCAGGCGGGCCTCTCCGTGTTGGGCGCCGTGGTCATGCTGTCCAGCCTGTGCGTCCTGCGCATCGAGCGCATATAAGATAGGGAGCCCGAAGATGGCTCCCTTGAATGTCGTCTCTTGACCCCGACCCGGCGGCCGGAGCCTTGCCGGCCGAGCGCCTTCTTACGGACCTCACCGACTTGCGGGTTTTCTGATGCGTCCCTCGTTTCTCATCACCGCGTGGCTCTTGTGGTACGTGGCCCATGCCTCGCGGATGGTCATCGCCCCGGTCCTCCCCATCATTGAGGAGGAACTGGGGATCTCGCACGCACAGGCCGGGCAAATCTTCACCTATTTGACCCTTGGGTACTGCGGGGCGCTCCTCACCGTTCCGTTTTGGAGCCGGGTCCCGGGATACCGGCGGACGCTGAAAATCGCGCTGGCCGGCCTGACCCTCACCCTTTTCCTGATGCGATGGGCGACCGGTCTGGGAACGATATCGGTGCTCTCATTTTGCATCGGCCTGGCGACGGGAACCATCCTTCCATCGGCCATCCCTCTGATCACAACGGCTTACGGGAAGGAGAAATGGACCCAGAACCTCTCCATCTTCAACTCCGCCGCTCCGGCCGGCCAGTTCTTCGCGCCGATGCTCGCCATCGTCGTTTTGTCCATGGCCCCTTGGCGCTACCTGTTCTGGGCGATGGCGACGATTTCGGCCATCGTCATGCTGATGTTCCAGAGATCCGCCCCCATTGAAGATCCCCCCGCGGACAGGCCGCAAGGGAGTATCGCAGCGGTAATCCGGGATCCCAACATGATCACCTTGGGCATCCTGTGGACGCTGGCTTCGGCGGCCGGAACCGGTCTGGGATTTCTTACGCCGGTCTATCTGGTCGAGGAAAGGGGCATGGACCTGTCCGTTGCCAATCCGATCTTCGCCGCGGGACGGGGGGCCAACGTGATCGGCGCCCTCTATGCCGGCTATTTGACGGAACGCTTCACCTGCCGCAGCCTCCTGGGTTGGATCATGGCCCTCACCGGGGTTACACAACTCGGGATCGCCCTCTGGCCGGAGAACATCGGTGTGAGCGTCTGGGTCTTCCTGGAACCATTTATCAACATGATGTTCTTCCCGGTGGGATTTATCCTCATGGCCCGGATAACGGCGGAAGGCGTCCGGGGGGCGGCTGTCGGGCTAGTCATCGGTGTGGGAACAGCGCTGGGTTTCGGGGTGACGCCTTGGGTGCTGGGCGCCATCGCGGACGTGTCCAGTTTCCAGGTTGGCATCGCCGGTTTGGGGGTGATCACGGTGTTTTCCAGCCTGGCCGTTTTGAGGCTCGAGCCGCTTTGAGGGCCGGGGCGGTGTATGCTAAGGGCGCGGTTTGCGAAATCCTGGAATCGATTGATTGGTTCCCTTCCGCCGGAGTAAGATTCCGGCGACTGCGGCTGGATTTTCTGTCTCGACCAACGGGCGTGATGAAAACAAAGGAGAGACGATAATGGCGATTCGACCCAAAGAGCCGCCCGAGATCACCTCCAACTGGGCGGAGGCGGAATGGAAGGGACACCAGAAATCCGTTGTCACCACCAAGTCCGGCCACACCGTCATCGTGGACGAGCCCAAGGCCCTCGGCGGCAGCGACGAAGGGCCCTCCCCGATGGGCTATCTGTTCACCTCCTTGGCGGGGTGCACCACGGTGATCATCGAGCGCGTCGCCAATGACCTGGACATTCAAATCGACTCCATGAAAGTCCGGGCCGAAGGGTTCTACAGCCCCCGGGCGATCGCCGGCCAGGAAGGCTATGAATCGGGTCCGACCGAAGTGAGATCCGACATTACCTTGAAGACCTCCGCCTCGGACGCGGAGATTGAGAATCTGAAAGAGGAGTATTTCAAGCGCTGCCCCGTCTTCAACCTGTTCCGCAAATCCGACGCAAAGATGGTCGATAACTGGGTGATCGAGCGTTAGTCCAACCCACAACTCGCTGAAACAGGAAAAGGGCGGGCGACCCGAAGGTCGCCCGCCCTTTTTGGTTCGGTTCCAGCCGGAGGCGCGGCGATCAGCCCGCCGCCGGAACGCCCGCGCAGAACTGTTCGTAGTCGATCAGCCCGGTGATCTCCGGATTGTCTCCGCAGACCGGGCAGCCGGGGTCCCGCCGCAGCTTCATCTCCCGGAACTTCGTTGACAGGGCGTCATAGAGGATCAGCCGGCCGACCAGGGATTCACCCTTTCCCAGGATGATCTTGATGGTCTCGATGGCCTGAAGAACCCCCACGGCCCCCGGCAGGACGCCCAGGACGCCGGCCTCGGCGCAGCTCGGGGCCATTCCCGGAGGCGGCGGCGCAGGATACAGGCACCGGTAGCAAGGTCCGCCGGACTGGGTGTCGAACACCGTCACCTGGCCTTCGAATTGGAAGATGCTCCCGTGAACGTTGGGCTTGCCCTGGAAAACGCACGCGTCGTTCACCAGGTACCGGGTCGGGAAGTTGTCGCAGCCGTCGACAACGAGATCATAGCCTTCGATGATTTCCATGATGTTCTCGGACGAAAGGCGTTCCTGATAGGTCACCACATTGACGTCCGGGTTCAGGCCGTTGATCGTCTGCTTGGCGGACTCCGTCTTGGGCATGCCGACATCCGCGTCGCGGTGAAGAATCTGGCGCTGGAGATTGCTGCGGTCCACAACGTCGAAGTCCACGATGCCCAGGGTCCCAATCCCGGCCGCCGCCAGGTATAGAGCGGTGGGGGAGCCCAAACCGCCCGCCCCGAGAAGAAGAACCTTGGACTGGAGAAGCTTGCCCTGTCCCTTTTCTCCCACTTCCGCAAGCGTGAAGTGACGGCTATATCGCTCAAGCTGTGAGGTGCTCAGCTCAAAGTCTTTGGTGAATGGAAGACCGCGGTCTTTCCAGCCGTTGAACCCTTCCGCCATGGAGAAGACTTCATCGTAGCCCATGTCCTTCAAGGTCCGAGCCGCCAGAAGGGAGCGGACTCCCCCGGCGCAATAGACGATCACCGGCCGGTCCTTGTCCGTCAGGGTCCCTTCCACCTGGATTTCCAGAAATCCGCGCGGGATGGATACGGCGCCGTCGATGTACCCCTGCCGGACCTCGTCCTTTTCACGAACGTCCAGCAATACCGGACCTTCGCCGTTGCCCATTTTGCCGTGTGCGTCCTCAGGCGTGAGCTCGGGAATGGATCCACGCGCGTCCGCCATCAGTTCGTTATATGTTTTGGCCATTTCGAGCCCCTCGGAAACCCCAACGAAAGGTGTTCGGCCAACCCGCCGAACGATTACTCCGCTCAATTCTGTTTAGATTGGAGAGATTGAGGATCGATTCGGAAAAAATCCGGAATCGAACACGTTTATCCGCTACACATGCAAGAGCGGGGTAAGGGATACACCCCCGCATCGGTTCCTCCGCGATCCAATAACCAACCAGTCAATTCATTTGCCATCCAAAAAGGTTATCACCCAAATCCCGAACTGGCAACACTTTAGGCGCCCATTCATTCTTTCTTTTCGCGGAAAGCCCTGGAAACGGCCGGAAATCGGCTCCGGCGTCTCATATGTCTTGAACCCATACAGTCGCCAGAGTTGGTGCAGGCGGTCTTGCGGCTTCGGGAGCAGTCCCCGCCGGTGGGGAAAGGCCAAGCTGGCGGTC
>JASLXW010000195.1:7245-7536 GCA_030740135.1 Nitrospinota bacterium | reverse complement strand
TTTCGAGCCTCGACTCGCCCCGCTCCTTCGTGATGCGGACGAGGGCCTGCTCATCGACCTCTCCGATCGGGATCACCAAGCGCCCCCCCTCCGCAAGCTGATCCTTCAGGGGGGCCGGGACCTCCGGCGAGCTTGCCGCGACGACGATGGCGTCGAAGGGGCTTTCCTCCGGCCACCCGAGACTGCCGTCGGCAATCCGCCCGGCCACGTTGTGGTGCCCCAGGGCTTCCAGCCGCTCGCGGGCGCGCGATCCCAGCGACTTCAGCCTTTCGATGGTGTAGACCTTCTCGG
>JASLXW010000195.1:0-7235 GCA_030740135.1 Nitrospinota bacterium | reverse complement strand
GGCCAGCTCCGCCAGGATCGCCGTCTGGTAGCCCGAACCCGTGCCGATTTCCAAGACCCGCTCGGTGCCCCGGAGCGAGAGGGCCTGGCACGTCAGCGCTACGATGAACGGTTGGGAGATCGTCTGCCCTTCGCCGATGGGGAGCGGGTGATCTCCATGCGCGCGAAACCGCAGGGCCTCCTCCACCATCAGGTGGCGCGGAACGCGGCGCATCGCGTCCAGAACGCGGATGTCCGTAATCCCGCGCTCAGCCAACTGGTCCCGAACCATCCGCTCGCGCTCTTTGGCATAGGTTTTGGGGTCCTCCCGCCCGTCTCCGCGGCGGTTGTCGGACAAAAAAGGAAGTTTCAAGATTCGGCCTCCGCCCTCCGGAGGTTCCCGCACGGGGCGAACGGGCCTAGAAAGACCATTCGCTCATCGCCTGATGGGCCGCTTCGTTGGTCAGATCGAGATGCAAGGGCGTGACGGAGATGAACCCTTCGTGAGCGGCGTCGAGATCGGTGTCGCCCTCCCGGGCCCATTCGGCGTCGCCGCCGCCGATCCAGAAATACTTCCGGCCCCTGGGGTCCACCTTCTCGACAATTGCTTCTCCGTAGAAGCTCTTGCCTTGGCGGGTGACGCGGACGCCGCGAATCCGGTCCCCGGGCAGGTCGGGAACGTTGACGTTGAGCAACGTGTCCTCGGGCAGGCCGCGGCGGGCGACCTCGCCGACGAGGCGCGCTGAGAACGTGGCCGCCGGGGCGAACTCGAATGGACCCCGCGAAACCAGAGAGACGGCGATCGAGGGAACGCCCGAGAGCGTCCCTTCAAAGGCCGCCGCCACCGTCCCGGAATAGGTGATGTCGCTCCCCAGGTTGGCCCCCATGTTGATGCCGGCCACCACGAGCTCCGGTTTCGGTCCGGAGAGCAGTCCGTTCAGCGCGAGGTGGACGCAATCGGTCGGCGTCCCGTCCACGGAGAACCACCGCTGGGAGACCTCGACGACCCGCAGCGGGTGATGCAAGGTGAGGGAATGGCCGGCGGCGCTTCGTTCCCGATCGGGGGCGACGACCACGACCTCGTGTTCATCGCTCAATGCGTCGTGCAGGGCTTTCAGGCCGGCGGAATGGACGCCGTCGTCGTTGCTGAGAAGGATCTTCACCCGGGCCCCCGCAAGGCCGAACCCAGGAAAACTGCCGAAGCGGTTACTTGCCGAATCCGGCGCGAGCTACTGGTGCACATTGCGCTTTCAACCTGATCCACGACGCCCCACGGTTCTCATGTCGCCCGTCCGTGCCAACCGGAAGCGTATGGACGCCGGGGCGCCGCCGGAGGAAATTCAGAAAATCCTGTCGCTCGGGCAGACGCGCGGGACGATGCGCCCCAACCGACTCCGGTCGATGTTGGCGCTCTTCCTCATCTGGCTGACGTACTTTTTGACGTTCGCGCGCCAGCTCCGGGGGGGGAGAAGGGATAGCGCGTCGTCCGCATTGGCCATATTTATCTGGGCATTTCCCAGGAGGATACAAGCGGTGTCCGCCCCCGATACCTGGTAGGCCACGACGGCCCTCGCCTCGTTGATGCCCGCCGCCATGAGGGCCCGCGCCCCGATCACCAGGACCTTTTCCGCCCCGTGCTTGAGATTCTTTTGCAGAATCCCGATCCGCCTCATGACTTCTTTGGTGATGTCCACGCAGGCCGGCAGCTCCTTGCTGGCGCAGACCGTCTTTCCACGCTTCCACAATTGGACGATGGGGAGAAACCCTTTCTGAAGCGCCTCGGACTGGGCCGACGCCACGGAAGGCGCCGAAATCCCGCTGAGGCCCGACATCAAAAGAAGGGCCGGCAAGACTTTCAGCCATTTGCGTCGCGCGCCCGGCCGCGGACCGGTCTCACGAGGGGGGTCCCGGTTGATTTCAACTTCCCTGGAATTCAGCGGGCGCCGCGCATCAACTCTCTCAAGAGGAGGTCCCGAACCTCTTTCACCCATTTCCGAATCTCCTCCTCCGCCTCGGCCGACGTGGTGTAGGGGGTGCTCAGCACCAGGGTGAAGGCCCGAAGGTAATCGTTCACCCGGGCAAGTTTCCGATCGAGTTTGGCCTGCTCCCGCGAGTTGGATTTGAGCTTGGATTTACATGCGCCCATCTGCCAATCGTCCAGGACCAGCAGGATTTCCGATACGTCGCGAAGCCCCGGGAGGACGCGCGGCTTACCGCCTACGCGCATTTTATACGGAAGGGCGCGGTTCGTCAGCCAGACTCCTTCAATCCGGGAAGGGCTCTTGCTGACCACCAGGAAAGACGGGCAGGGACCGGTTTTTTCCCGGGTCCGCGAAAGAGAATCCGATTCCCTCGCGGGGGAGCCCTTCCGCGATGCGGTTCCCTTGAAATAGCCGCAACCGGCCAACAGCGATAAGCTCAATAGCGTCAGCGCGACGGTCTTTTTCACTTTCGGATCGCTTCCATCATCAGGGCTTTCGCGCCGGGTTCTCCGTCGGGCCGGCCGGTTTCAGACGGGGGGTCCGGATCGGCCGGCGCGGGCGCCGGAGGCCGCGCCGGCTTAACTGATGGCCCGAATCCCAAGCTCTAGGCTCCCGATGATCAGGTTCTGGATTTGCGACGTCCCCTCGAACAAGGTGTTCACCTTCGCGTCGCGCAGATACCGCTCGACGGGGAGTTTTTCCGAGTTGGCCTCCATCCCAATCACCCGCGTGCCCTGGGTGGCCGCCCGATTGGCCAGCTCGCTCGTGAAATACTTGGCGACGCATGTCTCCCGGGTGTTGCGCGCCCCCCGGTTTTTCAGATGTCCTACGCGCATCACCAGAAGGCGGCCCGCATCGATGTCCCGGGCCATCTCGCCTATTGTCTCGCGGACCTCCGGCCGGGCCCGGAGAAGCGCCGGTCCGCTCTCTTTCACGAAATCCCGGACGGCGTCCAGACACGCCTGGGCCAACCCCACACAACCGGATGCCACCGTGAACCGGCCGTAATCCAGGGCGGACATGGCCACCTTGAATCCCGACCCGACTTCGCCCAGGACGTTTTCCGCCGGGACCCTGGCCTGATCGAAGATCAACTCGGCCGTATTGGAGGACCACAGACCCAGTTTTCCGTGAATCTCTTCGGCGGAGCAGCCCTCCCAGGCCATCTCGACCAGGAACGCGGTGATTCCCCGCGTCCCCTGGGTCTTGTCGGTCTTGGCGTAGACGAGCGCCAGGTCCGCCTCGCAGCCGTTGCTGATCCACACCTTCCGGCCGGTGAGGAGATAGTGGTCCCCCCGGTCCTCGGCGGCGGAGAGCATCCCGCCCACGTCGCTTCCCGCGTCGGCTTCGGTCAGGCCCATGCAGCCAAGCCACTCGCCGCGGGCCATCTTCCTTAGATAGCGCTCCTTTTGATCTTCCGTCCCCCAAGTATAGATCGGAAGCGCGCAAAGCGAGAGATGAGCGGAAAAGGTGCTTCGCATTGAAGAACAGCCGCGGCCGATCTCCTCGGCGACCAACGCATGCGAGATGTAATCATATCCGCGCCCGCCCCACTCGCGGGGAATCGGCCCGCCCATGAAGCCGCGGGCGGCCAGCTCCCGGACAATTTCACGGGGAAAGCGGTGAAGGCGGGCGTTCTCCGCCGCCGATGGGGCGATCACCTCATCGACGAAGGCGCGGGTCTCTTCGCGAATGGATTGTTGTTCATCTGTAAGATTAAATTCCATATTATAACCTATTGATATCATTCAATGTCAATGAATCCAAAATTGAGCCTTTCAAGGGCCGCTGGCGGAGCCCGGATAATCGTAAAACCCCTTGCCCGATTTCACGCCCAGGCGTCCGGCCTTGACCATCTTTCGGACCAGGTAGGGAGTCCTGTACCGGTCGTCTCCGAGCTCGCGGTGGAGGGTCTCCATCTTGGCCATGTGAACGTCCAGGCCGATCAGGTCCAAAAGGGCGAGGGGTCCCATGGGCATGTTGGTCCCCAGTTTCATGGCCTTGTCCACGTCCTCCGCGGAAGCCACGCCCGACTCATAGACCAGGACCGCTTCATTGAGCAGGCCGGACAGGACCCGGCTGACGATGCCGGCGGGGGACTCGATGTTCGTCACCACCGGGTCTTTTCCCAAATCGGCGGCCAATTCCCGCGTGGCCTCGACCGTCCGGGAGGACGTCGCCATGCCGGGGATGATCTCCACCAGTTTCATGACGACCGGCGGATTGAAAAAGTGCATCCCGATGATCCTCTCCGGGCGCCGGGTCCCGGCTGCGATCTCGCTGATCGAAAGCGCCGTTGTGTTGCTGGCCAGGACGGCCCCGTCCGCGACCGCCTCATCCAGCTCCCCGAAGACTTTTCTTTTGACTCCGATGTCTTCGACGATCGCTTCGAGAACGAAATCACACGGTGACGCGTCCGACAGCCGGGTGGTGGCGGAGATCCGGGAAAGCGCGGCCTCCCTTTCTTCGGCCGGGAGCTTGCCCTTGTCCACCCGCCCCTGGAGGGACTTGGCCGTCCGTTCCACGCCCGCCCGGACGAGGTCTTCGGTCACGTCCATGAGCGTGACCTGAATCCCCCGCTGGGCCGCGAGTTGGGCGATGCCGGCGCCCATCCGGCCCGCCCCGACGACGAACAGGTGTTTCACCGGCATCGGGCGCTTCCTCCGTCAGGAATCATCCGGATTGACTCACAGTCAGTTCAGCCGCTCGAAGAGGATCGCCACTCCCTGACCGCCTCCGATGCAAAGTGTCGCCAACCCGATCGTCTTGTTTTGTCGCTTGAGGGCGTGAAGGAGGGTCACCGTAATTTTGGCGCCGGTGGCGCCCACCGGATGGCCGAGGGCGATGGCGCCGCCGTGGACGTTCACCTTGTCGCGGTCCCACTTCAGCTCGCGCTCCACGGCGATGGCCTGCGCTGCGAAGGCCTCGTTCAACTCGATGAGGTCGATCGAATCGAGCGCCATCCCCGCCTTTTCCAGGGCCGTTCGGACGGCCGGGACCGGCCCGATTCCCATGACCTTCGGGTCCACTCCCGCGCTTGCGTAGCTGACGATGCGGGCCATGGGCGTCATCCCAAGCTCGGCCGCGCGCTCGGCCGACATGAGGATCAAGGCCGAGGCCGCGTCGCATTGGGCGCAGGCGTTGCCGGCGGTGACCGTCCCGTCTTTTTTGAAGATGGGCCTGAGCCTCTCCAGCTTCTCCAACGAGATGTCCCGGCGGGGAATCTCGTCCACATCCAGGCTGTCCGGGCCTTTTCGGCCGCCGTTGAGCGGAACGGAGACCACCTCGTCATCGAAGACCGAGCCGTCGATGGCGGCAAGGGCCTTCTGGTGGCTTTGAAGCGCGAATTCGTCCTGCTCATCCCGGCTGATTGCGTATTGGACGGACAGGGTCTCGGCCGTTGAGCCCATGATCTCGCCGACCAGGCCGCAGACGTACCCGTCCTTGTGGGTGAGGTCCACCGCCTCGCCGTGGCCTTGCCGCATCCCCCACCGGGCGTCTTGAAGGACGTACGGCACCCGGCTGGTGTTTTCGACGCCGCCGACCAGGACGGTGTCGGCGTCGCCGGCGCGGATGGCCTGCACCCCGAGGATGATGGTCTTCAGGCTCGAGCCGCACCGCTTGTTGACCGTAAAGGCCGGGACTTTCTCGGGAAGCCCGCCCTTGACGGTCACGAGCCGGGCGGTGTTCGGGCCGACGCCCGCCTGCCAGCCGTTTCCGAAGATCACCTCGTCCACGGCGTTCGGGTCAATCCCGGTCCGGTGGACCACTTCCTTGACCGCCAGGGCCCCGAGCTCGGGAACCGGCATGTCCTTGAGCGTTCCGCCGAATTTCCCTCCGGGGGTTCTCACCCCCTCGACGATGACCACGTCCTTCATGGGCGCCGTTCCTCTATCGAGATCGAAGACATTCGATGAAATCAACTCCCGGCGGCTCAAGGACCCATGCGGGAGACCGGGATTTCAGGCGAAAAGGACGGCCGGGATCTTGAGTTTCGGACCCTACCAGATGGCCCGCGAGAGGTCAATCGGAGGGCCTGCTCCCGAAGGCCGGGTCATCCCCCGGGCAATCCTCATCGGTCTGAGTCCCGGTGTTATCGAGGGCGGATCACCCGCCAAAGGAAATTTTTCGGCAGCGCCCGTACGAGTTTCTGCTTCACCGCGAGTTTCAGAAAGGCCGTTTCGTCCTCGACATCCCGGGCGGAAAGGTAAGGGGTCTTGTAGACGGGCTGCTCTTCCTGGAACCAGCGAACAAAGTATCCGATGTCCTCCGGCGTCGCGCCGCGCAGGGACCCGGGCAGATATCTTTGCGCCCATTCCTGTGTTTGTTGATGGGCGTACGACATCCCCTCGGCCCAGGCGGCCAACAGGGCGCGGGCCTTGGGTGTTTCCTGATCGAGCCAGCCCTGCCAGGCGCTCCAGAACAACCCGCCGAGCCGGCGGCCGTTTCCCCGCCTGTCGGCCCATTCACGCGCAAAGCTCTTGCCCACGCCCCGGAGCTTCTTGTTGAGCAGGGATTTCAAAACGAAGGGCATGGCGTTGATGGCGACATCGGCCTCGTCCTCGATGAGCTTCTCGGGGCCGATGCGCCAGGGGGCCGTCACGACCTCGAAATCGGTTTCGGCGTCCACCCCGGAGAGCGCGGCCAGGATGACCTTTCCAATCCTTGTGGCGCGCGTATTCCAGCCCGGATGGACGAGCCTCTCGCCCTTGAAATCGCCCGGCGACTCCCCCGGCCGGCCGGCCTTTGCGTACAAGCCCTCATGCGATGTGGAATCCTTTCCCCAGATCACCAGCTCCAACCCGTCATCCACCACCAACCGGGCGATGTCGATGGTGCTCATCAGGACGATCTGCGCTTGGTTTTGAGCGATGCGGAGGTTGGCGTTGAGGGTGGTCTTCATCTCAAAGTCCACACCGACCGCCGCTCCCCATTTCTTCAGGATCCCCGCGTCGCGCAGGCGCAGGGCGATCATGTCCGTCGTCACCGACGGCCCCAGGGCGATCTGAACCCGTCCGGCCGCCCGGGAGGCCGCCGGGAAATACGCGACGAGGCTGAACACCGCAATCAAGAAGAAAACGGCGGACCCGCGCGGACTGGATGGAAGCGATTTTTTCGTCATCAAATTGGGTGTCCGGAGCGAACGGCGAGCGGACCGAATCGCAAAGGGCCAAGTTTAATGGAGTGAACCCTCGGCGTCCATCCATGGATCATGCCCGATGACCCCCGCCGCACGTGTCCGGGGGCGGAAGGGAGGACAAATCAACTTGACGGG
>JASLXW010000194.1 GCA_030740135.1 Nitrospinota bacterium | reverse complement strand
CTAGGCCAATCCAGTCCGAAAGCTGTACGAAAATCCTAACCCTCAAACTGCACCGGCTTTCAGGGGGGCAGGTCAATACGAAAGTCCATTACTTGTGGGGCCAAAAGTAATGAACCGGTGCCAGCCAATATTGCGATGGATCCTGTTCGCTCTCGTGGCGGATAGAGCTGAGATCATTCACCCACCTTTTTTCGAACCCCTCTCGTGCAGCGACCGCCGAGATGATGGCATCTCGCTCGTGTTCCTGTTTGTCCTTCATCTCTACCTTTACTGAGAACTTCTTGAAAAAAGTATCGCCTTTCTTCAATTTCAATGCGGCCATTACAGCTTTGGGATGAGTCTCCGTGACGCCGACATCTGGAAAGAGTCGTCGAATCCGGTCCACGAACATCATGCCTTGGACGAGTGCCGCGCCACGCAATGAGTTCACCGCTTGCACCTCTCCACCGGACAAACCGTACTCCCCTCTTAACCACTGATCCGCCATACGGGCGCTGGAACGCCCAGACGACCACCACAAAGGGGCATCCACTCCAATACCGGCAGGTTGCGCTTTCACGAGGTTCGTGACTTTATCGAGGGCCTCATCCGCACAGTCCACACAACACGTCTGCGCCGACCCGTCTGATTTGAGAATAGCCAATCCAAACTTCCCCTTGCCGCCCGGATCTGCACCGATCCAGATGTTGTTGCGCGACCTCATACCTTGAACACCTCGAACCTCTGTCAAATCGATAGTTCATCATTGAGAAAAGCCCTTGCGCAGGCGTAGTGCCAGTTTGTGTGCACGGGCTTGTAACGAACCGTTCGCCAGCCAGTTTGTACGGGCGCCTCAGATGATGCGTAGAAGACAATCTTTTCGGTAGGAAGCTGCTTGGTTAGTCGGTAAAACAACGGGAGATAGTCCTTGCCACCAAAAAAATAGAGCGGTCCCTCATCATCAGGGCCCAAATGGCAGAAATCCTCATGCGGATCGCCTTTCTCGCGGCGCTTGTGGGCATCGGCATTACCAGAAATTGAAATGGAATTTCCGGTATTTGTGGGGTTGCCGAATCAGGAGAAGGCAAATCCCCTTCAAATCCATTCCCCCTTGCCCGGCGTTGATCACCTCGACCTTTCTCATCAAGGTGTTCTTGTTCCTTTCCTGATCGAAGACTTCCTGCCGAATTCCGCGATCAGCGGAATCACCAGGACGGTCGCGACGGAGAAGAGAAAATATTTCCGCCTCTTTTTCACGGCTCCCCCTACCCTCTCACAGGGAAGATCCATTGACGCACCCACCAGGAAATCCTTCGATCCAAATTCCGATTGTTCGATTCACGGGAGGTGAAATATTCGGTGGATGATAAGATGGCCAAAATTTGCTCCTCAAATCCACCACTCGCGGTTCAGGGATCCATGGGGAACCTTGTGGCTTGTCCCGGGAGCGATCAAGGTGTATATGGATGACATGGATTCGGCCGGGCCGACACACACCCACCCGCCCCCTTGGAAAGGGCCGATGAGGCGATGGCCATGAAATGGATCGACGACCGGGGCAGGCTGGGAGGCGGGCCGGTTCACCTCTTCGACCTCATCCTGATCCTGGCGATCGTGTTTCTTCTCCTGTCTTTTCGCCTTCCCGGCATCCGGGCCGCTTCCGCTCCCGTCAAAGGAGAGATCGCAACACCCGTCCGCACCACCCAATCCCTGGTCGGAACAATGATCAGACCGGTCCCGGCGGTGATCGATGACGTGATCCTGCTCCTCCCGGACCTCGATACGGAAACGGCTGAGAAAATCCGCGTGGGCCACAGGGACGCAACGGACCGGCATACGGTCGTCGAGATCACCGCCATTGAGGGGATGCCGCAAGAGGCCCGATCGCCCCTCCCGGGACCGCTGACGCAACCTCCGCGCGAAGCGGCCGACCCGCGTCCCGTCCGAGTTCGGTTGCGCATCCAATCCAGAATTCATTCGAACCGAAAGCTCGGATCCGGAGCCTACCTGCTCTACAAAGGAAAACCGCTCAATCCGAACGAGACATACCGGTTTATCGGACCCGGCTACGTGCTGACCGGGACCATTATACACATGAACGATATCGAACCGCGCCGTTAAAAACAATGGAGGAAATCATCCCTCAGAACAGGCCGGTTCCGGCGATGAAGTCCGCCAACAACGCGTTCCCCTCCGGGGTCAAGTGAACGATATCCTCGAACAAAACCCTTCCTCTCGCCTTGTTCTCCTCGAACAACGGCAGTGGATTCACGACGGCAAGCCCATGGGTTTTTGCGAATTCGACCAACTGCGCCAGCAGGACTTTCTGCCGGACGGATTGAAGGGCCTGGGCCTGAGTCCCGAACCTTCCGCTTCGGATCAGACCCGCCAATTCATCCGACGACATGCCGCTCAGAAATTCGGCCACGCCTTCGCTCAAGGCAAGCGGTTGAAGAATGATGATCAACTTCACCTTGTTCGACCGACAAACCCGGATCAGATCGCGTATGTTCTCCCGAAATCTTTTCCGATAGCGATCGTCAAACCCCAATGACGGAACCGGGTTTCCGGTCCTCCAGAGAGAGAACTTTTCGATCGCGGTGATATAAAGAAGACTTCGCCGGTAGAGTTGAAAGTGAACCGCATACAGCACACCCGACCACCCCGAGCGGACCGGCCTCTGGGTAATGTGTCTCTCATGCGCCGTGTCGTTATAGGAAGCGTACATCAGAATCACGTCCGGGTCATAGGAAAGCAGCTCCCCCCGAACGATGCTCAACAGATGATTGGAGAAATAACCGACGAAACCCGCATTGATCACCTCGTATTTCCGTCCGGGGAAGCGCCGGCGGAGCCTCCGTTCCAATCTCGCCGGGAACGTGTGATCATCGGGGGATTCGACCCCCATCGTCGATGACCCCCCGATGACGATCAACCGCTTGACATTCTTACCCTTGACCGGCGAGAACTCCCCGGACCGGAAACCGCGGGAGTTGATCGTATATCGGACCGTTTTTTCCTTTCCCTCATGATCCCGAAAGCGGTGAAGATACCTTCCCGGGACCCCTTTGTAATATCCACCCCCGAAACCATCGATGTAGGAGGCCTTCCGGAACTCGTAGATGTTCGGCCCGGGCTTCGCCCGTTGAGGAGAGGAAAAGGCATCGGCGATGTTCAAATAGAAAACCTTGTCCGTAAAACCAAAGTAGCGAATTCGCTGGACGACCTCAAGACCGATTAGAAGCAAGAGACCGGGAATCAGAGCAAACAGGATTTTTTTCGTCAAACCGAGGCCGGTGACACCCACAACGTTTCCAATCCGTCAGAACCAGTTCGCCGGACCCGAACCGGGTCGGGCGCCTTCACGCACAGGGGACATCTTTCGGTTGCATCCCGTCTGTCAAGTCCAGGAGGCCTGCAACGGTTTTATCCCGAAGCAAAAAGCGTATCAGGCCGCCGTGCCGGAGGGGGGATCCCTCCGGATCGTCTCGGATCCGGGCGGTCCGCCCCTCCAATGACGCCATAGGGCAAAAAGCGCAAGCGCGCAGTAGACCAGAAGAAACGGCCGGGCGGGGAGCGAGTAGCGCGCCTCCGGATGGAAGGGCGCGTGAATGACCGAAACGTAAATCACCGGGGCGGCGAGATACCAATGGTTCCGCCAGCGTCTCCAGACGACGGCGAATCCCGCGGCGGCCATGACCAGGAGAGCAATCGTCAACACCGTCAAGGCTGGATAAATCAAACCGGACCCCGGGATGTTATAGGTCTGCCCCGCAACCTTGGTCTGGCCGACGATGACCCAGATCCTGAACATTCTCAGCAGGCTTGCCCCGAAAAACTCCATGGGCATCCGCCGAAAATTCTCCCGAAAATAGAATTGGTAGACCCGAAAACGCTTCAGCTCGCGGGCGACCGGATCTATCCCCACTTTCCAGATACACGGGACCTCAGAGCGCGCGGAGAGCGCCGCCGGGACGGGCTGGGGGAAATAGCCGTCGGCCAGACTGTTCGTCAATTCGAACGGGCATTGGAACAACCGCTCCACCCCGGGCTTCCGCCAACCGATCCTTTGGCTTCCCATGGATTTCCGCCCCACGGCCACCAGGAGGGCGGCCGCCTGCGGACTGAGCTTCCTCCACATCAGGTCGGAAAGAACCGACCCTCCCGCCTTCACGGAAGGCACGTCCAACCGGGCGCCGTCCGGAAAAGAAATCGTCAAGACATTCTTCCCTTCCGCGTGGAGGCCGACGGCGGGCGCGGGATGATTCCCTCCCAGGAGCGCGACTGCGCGGCGCAGGTCCGCCTCGGTCAGTCGGCCATCCCCATCAAGGTCGAGCGCCGACTCTTCCCCCGGCTTCAAAGCGACGCGCCCGGAGAGGGCCTCCGCCTGTCTTGAGAGATAATTCAGGTCGATCACCTCATCCCCGAGATTGTCGAGAAGGCTTCGCGTTACGCGATAATAAATGAAGCCGCCGTCCGTGCGCGCGGGGATGCGTATTCGGGGGCCTGACTCCCATGGATTCCGGGCGGACATGAAATAGCGAACTTCGCTTCCCCAGGGCTGCGGGGGGATCTCCGCTCGCAGCTTCCTCGGCCCCGCCTGACGCATGGGGATGATCTGAAACGGCCCTTGGCCATTCACTTGATAATGGAGTCTGACCGGGCGAAGTAATTCGACGCGGTGGACCCGAACCTCCACCGGATAAGGCGCCCGGTCGCGATCGAAGAACAATCCGGAACGCCTCACCTCCAACTGATTTTCATACTGGTAAAGCGGATGCTGCCAGTGGCGATCCGTGTACGGGCCGTAGTTCAATGTGGCCAGCCACAACTGGACCGGGCTTTCATTACTTAGGGGGATAAACTCTCCGCTCACCTGATAGTTCCGGATCACCCAAGGGGCCATCACCGCCGCGAACACCAGATGGGCGACGCAAAACGGAAGCAGCAAAGGCCGGGCGCGTCGCGTCGCAGCCCAGGCGCCCAGGAACAGGAAGAGGGGGAAAAGCGCCATGGCGGGCCGAAGAAGCGCCCCGAAAGCGAACAACGCGCCCAACCGCGCGGCGCGCGAAGCCGTCGGCCGGTCCATCGTCCGAAGAAAGAACCAGACCGTCAGCACCGTCACAAAAACCGACACGGACTCCGCCAGGATGGTGGGAACATACGCTGCGGTCAGGGGATAAAGCGCAACGCACAAGCCCGCCCAAAGCGCGGCGGGTCTCGAGAACACGCGACAAGCCATGGAGAAGACAAGAACCGGAACGGCCGCGTGGAGCACCGCCTGCGCCCAATAAACCCCCTCGTACGCCCTACCGAACATCCAGTAAAAAGGAACCAGAAAGAGCGGATACCCCGGGGTCCGGAACAACTCCGGTCTCAGAAAAGGCCCGAACGCCCACGAATACCCATGGCCCCGCACAATGTTCCACGCCAGGAGGTCATAGGACTCGTACGAGGGTTTAATGGGAAGGGGTTTGAAGAAAATACAAACAGCCGCGACCCCGAACGCGAGAAGGTACAGGACCAAAGGAGCCCTCCAACCCGGGAGCGGGGCCGAATGGACTCCTGTATCGCTCGTCCTCTCGGATGCCTTCTTCAACTTAACCCTTCGAAGTCCGCTTCAATCGTAGCGCAGGGAGACCCTCTTGAACCCCGCCATCCGGAGCGTTTCGTAGAAAATCCGCGGTAAGGGCATCTGGAGGTCCGCCCGGGTAAACCTCCGGAACCGTGAGACCCGACGAATCCCTGAGAAATAATCGACGTAGGGGACACCGTGAATCACCGGTTGATTCTTGGCCTTTTTCACAGGAGCCAGGTCCTCGAGCAATTCGTCCAGGGACGCAAGACGCCCGGCCTTCGCGTAAAACACGTTATCGTAGCCCGGGTCGAAGAGATAGGATTTATCCTTCAGGCGGAGCAGGGCAAGATAAATGGACCGGCCCGTCCGGGGATGGGTCAACCGATACAACTCCGCTGGAATCCCGGCATATCCGCACAAGATGGTCAATAGGTCCGAGCGCTGCTCCCTTGTCCCGTAACCCCGGATCACAATGGAGTAGGGGTGGTCGTCGATGATGGGAAGTTCGCCGGCCCGCTTCGGCGTCATGATGTTGTCGACCACCCAGGATTGGATGGTCAAGGCCTTCTCCACGGCCGTGCGCTTGTTGCCGGTGATGTCCCTCGCCAAGCGCCGCATCGCCAAGTGGCGAGAGAGAAAATGGACGGCCTTCTCACGGAGGGAAATGTCTTTCTGGATAACAATGTAGTTGATGCCAACCCGGGTGGTCGCCGGAATCCACCCCGCCACCCAGATTCCCGCCGCGATCAGCGCCAACACCACTGAGAGGGAAAGGAGAAAGCGCCACACAACGCTCAACACGAGATTCTTCAGATGGAGCCGGCCAACGTGGCCCATTCCCGCGAATCCTCCGGACATTGCGATGGAATCCAACCCTCTTCCACGGTCCGGACAGGCGCCCGCTACCGGGTCACGTCTTACGCATGATAGCATAGTGCCGCTCTCGCGTGGGAGGCGGGCCCAGTCGGGCGCTTGCCTTCTCAACCGGGAGCGGCAGGGGCGAATTTCCCGTTCAGCGAATGGTAAAGCTGGGCGCGGCCGGAAAAGAAATCCGCTGTTTTTCATCCGCAACGGGGCGAAGCATGGGCTCCTCGTTCCAATCAAGCGACTCCGGACAACACCGAAGCCGGCTTGGGTCTTTGATGGCCCTCGCGGCGGCGGCGTTCGTCCGAATAATCGCATCCGCTCTCTTTGTCGAGTCCTGGCCCGGGTTGTTTTTTTCCCTGATATTCCTCGTTTTTTTTGTTCTCTACACCTTTGCCTGGAAATGGACGCACTCCCTGAGCGTGCGGGAGACAATCCCGGGGACGGTTCTTTTGGTCCTGTCCCTTTCCGGACTGGCTGTCCTCCTGGCCCCGGGCGAAAGCCTCCCTCCCCGGTGGATGCCGGGGGACCTTCGAGAAGTTCCGGGTGTCTTGGGAATCTTCACTTTTTACATCGTCCTGACAATGTGGTCCATTCGGATCGTAGCGGGTTTCCTGGCAGGGCGTCCCATCAACGATGGTCCGACCACACTCGAAGGGAGGGTCGGATTCTTTCTCCCGATTCCCCTTTTCCTGGCGGGGTCCATCCTTGAGAAAGCGATTCGGGGAAATTTCGGGTTATTGATCATCGTGTCGGGGGTCCTCGTCGCCATATTCCTGGGCCGGCGATTTTCTCGGGCGGGTCCATGGGCCGGGAAAATGATCCGCTTCCGGCGGTCACTCGGAAATTGGATGGTCCTGTTTCGGGAGGATAACCGGGCTTTCGCCGTCCTGATCGGCTTGTTCGCCTTCGGGCTCCGCTTGACGTTCGCCCTCGGTCTGAACGCCGCGGACCTCGACCCCCGCTTCCTGGCAGGCCCGGACAGCGGGGTGTATGACCTCACGGCCTGGCTTCTCGCCGGAGGCCAGGCGAACATCCTGGATCCACGGCTCTGGCTTTACAACTACAACGCCGGGCCGAGCCTGTTCTACTTTGGGATTTACAAGGTTTTCGGCCACAGCCCCGGCACGGTCCGGATCCTCCAGGCCG
>JASLXW010000193.1 GCA_030740135.1 Nitrospinota bacterium | reverse complement strand
GTTCGGAATGACAGCGCGCAAGGTCCGAATCTTGGCCAAAACACCAACCCATCGGAGTTTTTCCGCAACCTGTTAGTCTTTTTGAGGCCGGCCTCAAACGGATCCTCCGTCAGAATCTTCAGGGCCGCCCTCTTCGCTCCGCGATTGTCATGATTCCTCCTCCGCGCCCTTCCGGCGATTCCTCTTTCCCCTTTCAGGATCACAGATTGCGTGGGAAGATACCCAGTCTTGCATTTTTAATCCATAATTCGCCCGGTCGAGGTTCCTTTACTTCAAGTCGTTCCCTTCAAACTCGGCGACTGACGCCGGAGAGGAGATTGCATGATGGCCGCCAGGTTACAGATGAAGTATGAGAAGGTTCGAGACCGGATCGTCCGGGCCAAGTTCCAGGCCTTGACCCCGCGCCAGCTCCATGCGCTGCGATTGAAAATGGCGATCCGCACCATCGGAGCCCTCCGCAAAGGGACTTGGGTCGTCATTGACGAGAATCAGAAGAAAGCGTTGGAGGCGAATCTCGCCGAGGTTTTGTCAGCGCCGCCGCCAAGCCCATTCGTCGCGCCGGTTTACTTCGACTACCAGTCTCAAAATTCCTGGCTGGTCATGCCGGTTTGCGAACGATTATCGCAGAAATACGACGTTGTCTTCTCATGGAGGGCCTTCCAGCTCCGCCCCGACTGGAAACCCGCGACACCGCCGCCCGCTTCCAAGGAGGCCCTGGTCCACCTGTGGAGGCAAAGCCGTGCCGTGGCTGACGAGTTCGGCATCCCTCTGGCGAAAACCCGTCCGCCCCTTCGGTGCAACACCCGCCGGTTTCACATGTGCACGGAGTACGCCAGGCTTCAGGGCAGGGAGATGGACCTGATCTGGGCCCTCCACGAGGCCTGGTTCGGAAAACCCGAGAATCTCGAAGATCCCCTGATATTCGACAAGGTTGCGGAAGGAGTCGGCCTGAACGTGGCCGATATGGATGAAGCTGTGGAGTCAGGCGTCTTCGAAGCGATCATCGATCAACACCGGGCCGACGCCATCAAAACGGGCGTCTTCGGCGTGCCGACGTTCGTCGTGGACGGCCAGCTCATATGGGGCCGGCAGACGATAACCGAAGTGGAAGAGGCCCTGAAACAGGCCGGGATTCCGCGGAAGGGAAGAAGATAGAGAGAAAAATTTGGGGGGTCCTTGTAAGCCGCCCCCCAAACCAATGATTAAAATTTAATCAAATGCTCCCCGTGCATTTTTTCGTTGCCTCCAGGGCGGCGAGGACTCGTTCGGGGGTGATGGGAAGCTCGCGGAAGGGCATTCCCACGGCATCGGCTACGGCGAGGGCAACGGCCGTCGACGCGGGGGTTAGCGCGGGCTCCCCGATGCCCTTTGCGCCGAAGGGCCCTACACCACTCTCCGACTCGAGGATTTGCGTTCCCACATCCGGGGTGTCCAGGGAGGTGGGCAAAAGGTAGGTCTCCAGATTGGACGTCTCGGTGACTCCCTCCCAGACAATGATCTCTTCCATGAGGCCCTGGCCAAGGCCCATATAGGCGGCGCCCTCCATCTGCCCCTCGACGCTCGTCCGGTTGATGGCTCGGCCCACGTCAAAGCAAGAGGTCATCCGTCGAACCTGCACCTCCCCGGTTTCCCTATCCACCGCAACTTCCGCGCCGATGGCCCCGAAGGTGTAATCATTCACTGCCCTTCCCTGGCCGGTCTCGGGATCAAGCGGGTCTCCGGCGGGCGCGTTCCACTGGGCCAGGTTTCCGAGAGGCCGCCCGGTCGCGGCCATCCGCCGAACCACAGTGGCCAGTTCAACCTCACGCTCTGGAAAGGCCCTCACAAAGGCGCGCCCGTCCGCAACCTCCACTTCTTCGGGAGGCGCCTCCAAGAGATCGCCCGCGACCTCTTTTAGCTGCCGCAGAATCTCGCGGGAGGATTTCAGGACGGCGTTTCCGCTCATGGTCAACTGACGGCTCGCGGTCGTGGTCCCCGAAAGGGGAGTGAGTTGGCTGTCGGCGGCCTGGACGGTGATTCGGACGGGGTCCACTCCCAGGACTTCCGAGGCGATGGAGACGAGGGAAGAGGCCTGGCCTCCCCCGAGGTCCGGCGCCCCGGCGCGAATCACAATGCTCGCGTCCATCTCAAAGCCCACCCAGGCCTGGGCGGTGTCGTGCGTCCAATGCATCCGTCCGTAGGGGGTAAAGCTGGCGGCGACTGCACGTCCCGTCAACACTTTGCCTCCACCGTCCACGGTTTTGCCTTTGTCCGCACGCGGGGGGGGGGATGGCGCCCCCTCCGAACGGAGGCCCGACGCTTCCAGCCCCCCTTGACAGCGCCGGACGGCCTCTGCGATCTCCACTTCCGAGCGGACGGGGTCACCGGTGCTGATGCCATCCCCCTTCCGGAGGTAGTTGATCTCCCGCACTTTCAAGGGATCCATTCCGAGCTCCCGGGCCAGTGCGTCCATCTGCGATTCGGAGGCGAAATTGCTCTGGAGCGAGCCGAAGCATCGAAAGGCGCTGGAAATCGGGTTATTGGTGTAGGCGGCGCGGCCGTCCACCCACACGTTGGGTATGCGGTAAGGCCCAGTGACGGTAAAAGTGACGTAGTAGACAACCCAGACCGACAAATAAGCGTACGCGCCGGAATCTCCGATCAGGTCGGCCTCCAACGCCGTCAGACGGCCGTCGCGCGTGGCTCCCGTCTTGCACCGCATCACGAAAGGATGACGCTTGGCGTGCGCCAAAATCGACTCTTCACGCTTGTACTCCAAGCGGACGGGCCGTCCCGTCTTCCAGGCCAGGATCCCTAAAAAGACCTCGACCGTCACATCCTCCTTGCCGCCAAATCCTCCCCCCAAAGAGGGGCAGAGGATGCGCACCTTGCTGTCGGGAAGTTTCAGGGCCCGGGCGACGTCCCGGTAATGCTCCAGCACCTGCGTCCCCACCCGGATGTTGATGACTTGATTCTCGTCGACCCAGGCGACGCCCGTTTCGGTTTCCAAATATGCGTGGTCGACGAACTGGGTCCGGTAGGTGTTCTCCACCACCACATCCGCCCGATCGAACCCGGCCGCAATGTCCCCTTTCCGTATCGCCCACCGGCACAGAAGGTTTCCGCCCTCGTGGACCTCCGGGGCGTCGGGCCGCAGTGCGTCGATGGGGTCAAAAACTCCCGGCAGGGATTCATAATCGACCACGATACGTTCCAGGGCCTGGTCGGCGGCCGCCTCGGTCTCTGCGGCTACCAGTGCGACCGGCTCGCCGAGGTATCGCACCCGGTCGCGCACCAGAATCTGGTGAACGGCCTGGTCGCGTTTGTCCCCGGCGTCACTTCCGCGCCCGGGAAGCCCCGAGACGTATTCATTCTGCGGGACGTCGTCGGCCGTGAGAACGCAGACGACGCCTGGAACGGACAAGGCCGCCGTTTTATCGATTCGGCGAATGCGGGCTGAGGGGTGTTGGGCATGCAAAACGCGGCCGACGAGAGTGCCGCGTGGAAAATAATCCGAGGCATAGACCAGAACCCCTCCCGCCTTGTCCACAGCATCGTGCCGGACGATACGACTGCCCACAACCGAGTTGCGTGATGCACCCACTTCCCCAAAGGATGAAGTCCCGGGGTGTTGGCCGGCCCCGGCCCCATCCGTCCGCCGAGTTGAGGCGCTTATGTCAGACATCCCATCCCCCGTCGATGACCAAGGCCTGACCCGTCATGCTGCGGGAGGCCGCGGAACATAAATACACGATCGCCGACGCGATCTCTTCCTCCTCGATGAACCGGCCCAAAGCCATCTCCTTCGTATACTTGTCGTAGACCTCCTCCGTCGAACAATCCCACAACTTGGCCTTGTCCCGGATCATCTTCTTCATCCGGTCGCCAAGGGTAGGCCCCGGACAGACGCAATTGACGTTGATGTTGTATGGGCCGAGCTCCAGCGCAAGGGTGCGGGTGAAACCTCTGACCGCCCACTTGGAAGACGAATACGCCGCCCGGTTTACATAGCCCCTGAGGCTTGCGGTTCCGGCAATGTTGACGATCTTCCCCCACTTTTTCTCGATCAGTGTGGGGATGATGTGCTTGCAGCAAAGAAAAGTGCCTTTGAGATTAACGTCCAAGATATGGTCCCAGTCTTCCAGCGAGATCTTGTGGGCGGGTGTCTCCACCGGGCCGGTGACGCCGGCCGCGTTCACCAGAATGTCCAGGGCGCCAAAGGCCTCCAGCGCCGCCGCTGCCATGGACTTCACCTGCTCTTCGTCCCGTACGTCGACTGAGACGGTGATTGCCTCGACGTCAGGGCATTCCCTTCGAATCGCGCCGACCTCCGCCTCCAGGGCGTCTCGGTCCCGGGCGGCGAGGCAAAGGCGCGCTCCTTGCCGGGCCAACTCAAGAGCGATTTTGCCGCCCATTCCTTTGGCCCCGCCGGTGATGATGGCCACCCGACCCTGCAATTCCATTCCGTCGTTTGTCATCGCCTTGTCCAGTCCAGCCGGTATCTCCCCGAACGGGCACTCTGATTGGGTGCGCCGGCTCGCAATCCCTTTCCTTCGGATGAGGGGGGGCCCAACTGCGGTCCACCTAAGTCATGAGAGGGTTCAGCCGGAATTCCCCAAAAGAGAACGTCTCGCTCCTCCGGGCGTTCTGGTGTTTCACCAAGGAGATAATTCTACACTGATTCCAGATCTAACCGGAACGTCCCTTTTCAACCGGAATTTCCCATCTCAAATCCGGACAGGCTGTGCCTGGCCCTTCGTTGCGTTTTGACCCATTCAAGTTTTGTCCGGGGGACCTGTCAACTCCATTACGGGCTCCTGAAACCCGAAATTCACCGGAGTCCGCCATGGGAAAACCAAGCCAGCGCCGCCGTGTAAACGAGGTTGACCACCAAGTTTGGAGTCTTCGTCATTTCGCCCTTGTGTGGACTCCGCTTAGGGTCGCTGGACAGGCACGGGCCGCAATCGGTTGACCCGATCCGGGATGAGGGCGAAGAGCTCCCGGCAGGCCAGCAATCCCTCATCCGGCATCCGGGGCCGGGCGGTCCCCGGCGCAGGGGCGCAACCGTTGGTCCAAGGATCGCCCCGTGGGGTTCAGGCGACACGGCCACCCGCGTGTAGCCGCGATTTGGTAGGCCGGGCGCGGGTCGGTGACCCTCCGGCCCGATCTCCGCTACGGACTGCGCCCACGGGGTCCGCGACCCCTCGCTCAGATCGGGGCTCCAACGTGAGATTCTCACGCGAATTGCCGAAACCAAGCGCTAACTCCGGACCCCAAGGACCTCCGAAGCCGGTTTCGCCACCCGAAGACGCTCCCCCCTCAAGGTCTTCCTCAACTGCCGGGTGGCTTCCTCATCCAGCGCCAGGGTCTCCGGGTCAAAAACGACGCCGTACACCTCCCTCGCCGTCTCGAGCGAGATGGCCTGCCTGTGGAAGTCCGCCACGACCCGCTGGGGGTCCCGGTCCAGGGGGTCGCCGAACCCGCCGCCTGAACCTTTTCGCACGAGGAGGAGGTCGTAGGACTTGACCGGCTTGAGCGGAGAGCTGGGCGGGACGTAGAACTTCGTCCCCTTGAGCTTCTCGAGGTCCCCGACGTCCCGGGGGCAGCGCGATTCCCGAAACCAGTCGCGGATGTCGGAATCCACCACCATCATCGCCTGGAGAGGCGCCGTGGGATATCCGCCGAACATGCCCCAGTTGTTGGGCGTCTTCCGACCGAGACCGATGGTGCCCAGACCGAAACGCTCCGCACCGTACACCATATAGATCATCTCGGGGCCCATTCCCCCGGTGTATTTTCCGAACCCGCCCCCGTCCGGGAGGTTCCGGCGGCCCAGGTACATGAACGGCAGGTTCATCTCAATGATCTCCACATCGGAAATGCACGAGGTGGGGTTCATCGCCTCCGCGCCCGTGTCTACGCCGTCCCGGTATGGGGCGGCCCCGATCCCCGAGGCGAAGGTGTCCAGGATGACGCCCCCGCAGGGCGACCCGTACTGATTGACCCCTCCGAAAAATGGCGTATTGCCGGTGGCCCCCGACCAGCCGGCATTCACATCCTCGTGGATTCCGGCGGCGTAGAGCATCTTGGCCACGCACTCGTGGGCCGTGGCCGAGATCAGCCCTCCGGTCGAGATAACGGCGAGGCTCACGGCGGCGGGGAACCGGCAGTTGACCACGGTGCCCTCGGGAGCGATGAGCTTGACGGGGGCGATCATTCCTCCATTCCAAGAGACATTCCAGAAAAGCTGGCCCGCCAGGATGACGAACATGCGGCCCCACGTCGCAGGGAGCGTGCTGTTGATGGCCCCCTCCACCTGCTCACTGCTGCCCGTAAAGTCAAAGGTGACCTCGTCGTCCTCCTTCGACATCGTGCACACCACGCGAAAGGGCTTCTCGTATTTTCCGTACGTGTCCCCGTACATCCGGGACCGCCAGGCGCCGTCGGGCAGGCTTCGCAGACGGGCCCGCGCCATGGCTTCGGAATCATCGATGATCTGTCTTGAGGCGTTCTCCACAAAGTCATAACCGAACTGCTCGATCAGCTTCAGGTACCCCCGGGTGCATACGTTGTTCGCTGCGATCTTGGCTTTGGTATCAAGCCCGATGAGATGCGGGTCCCGCACCTGCTCGACGATCGTCTTGAACACGTCCCTTCTGAACTTGCCCCGTTCGACGATCTTGAGACCCAGGATCCGGATTCCCTCGTGGAAGATCTCGGTCGCGGATGGGGGCTGCCCCCCCGGCTCAATGCCCCCGGTTTCGGGGGTGTGAACGAAGCAGCCCGTCCAGGCGATTCGCTTTCCTTCATAGAAGATCGGTTTGATGATGATTTGATCGGGGAGGTGCTGGCCTCCGATATAGGGGTCGTTGAAGAAGAGCTGGTCTCCGTCCTCGATCCCCGGGTCCTCCTCATACCACTCGATGGCCTTCAGGATGAAGTCCCGCGCCCCGGTGCAGTGGATGAGGATCCCGGCCGCCGTCAGGATGGGGACCCCCTCCGAGGTGTAAAAGGAGCACATCGTCTCCCCGCCCTCGACGACAACGGCGGAGCCGGAAACCATCTTGATGGCGATCCGTCCCTCCTCCAGGATGTTGAAGAGGCGGTGCCGAAAGATCTCGTACCGAATGGGGTCCAGGGGCATGGCGATGAATCCCTCCCGCGGTCCCATGGGGCGGGAGGGGAGGTCCCCTCCCCGCATGGGGACTGACCATGGGGTTTACTGAAACTCCGTTGCCTTCACGAGCGCGCCGGACCCGTCAGCGGATCCGGATATCCCAAACGATGGGGTCGTTTCCCTCCTCGAGCTGCGGGCAGTAAGGGTCCACCTCAAGAAGGGTTCCGCATCCGGGGCAAATGAACTCTTGATACACCACGAAGGCGTCCTCCCCCGACAGCACCCGTCGCAGGGGAAGCGTATCCGGCTTGCGCTCGATGTACAGGGCGTGCTCCTTGTAGTTCTCATCCGCCCGGCAAAACCGGTGGCCGCAGCGAACGCATCGGATCAGGCGCCCTTCTTCCGGGTCGTCCAGGATCTCCAAATACTCGTGGATACGCACGGATACGCTCTCCTCATCCGTTCCAGGTCAGC
>JASLXW010000192.1:2695-7659 GCA_030740135.1 Nitrospinota bacterium | reverse complement strand
TCCTCTCTCTCTGTTGGCCCCTGGAACCCTACTCCCTACCCAAGGAGATGTCTCACATCTATCTGAACCTATACAGTGGACCGCAACAACCCGGGGAGAAGAGAGCGATGGACTCATACCGCCTCTTCCTGGATGGCATCGCCGTCGGTGTTTTCATCACGCTCGCCGGCGGGTATCTCCTGCTTCGGCTCAAACAATCCCTCGCAAACCGCTCCAAAGACGACATCGATTGATCGACGAATTCCAGGACTATTACCGCAAAGTGGAAGAAGAAAAGGCCGACCCATACGATGAGCGGGGTCTCTGAGGGTCATCCCGGCCTCCTCCCCTCCCGCCGAAGCTTTCTCCGTCGCCGCAACCGCTTGAAGCTCAGGAAGTCGTCCCGCCGCGGACTGTTTCGGCGGGATTCACAATCCCGCCGCCCCCCCTCCGATCGGCTATGACCACACCAGGCGGCCGCCGTCTACGACCACCACCTGGCCGGTGATGTAAGAGGAGGCCTCCGACGCCAGGAAGACCGCGACCCGGGCGATCTCCCTCGGTTCTCCCCACCGTCCCATCGGGATTGGCCGCAGGGTGTCCGCGTAAACCTGGGGCAAATCCTTGACGTATTCCACCAGGGGCGTGTCCACGTATCCGGGCGCGATCGCGTTGGCCGTGACGCCGTGCTCCACCCATTCCAAGGCCAGGGTCTTCGTCAAGGGAACGATCGCCCCCTTCGAAGCGGCGTAGGCGGCCAGCCCCGCGGAGGTCACGGCCAGCCGGATCGACGAGAGGTTGATCACCCGGCCCCATCCCTGCCCGATGAGCGTCGGTCCGAAGGCCCGTGCCGTCAGAAAACATCCCGTCAGGTTGGTGCGGATGACCTCGTCCCACTCCGCCAGAGAGAGCTCCAAGACGGGCTTGCGCACGGTGATCCCCGCGCTGTTCACGAGGATCTGAACGGGACCGAAGGCCTCGTCCACGTTGTCGCGAAAGTCGGTGACCGACGCCTCGTCCGACACGTCGACCGTGGCGGCCAATCCCTTTCGGCCCAGCGACGTGATTTCCCCGACCACCGCGTCCAGGGGTTCAAGGGTGCGGCCCGCGGCGACGACGTCGGCCCCGGCTTCGGCCAGCCCCACGGCGATGGCCCGCCCGATGCCGCTGCCGGCCCCCGTCACGACGGCCTTTCGGCCCTCGAGGCTGAAATCGTTCAGGATAGACATGCGGCGGCTCCTTCCGGGACGAAAATTATCCCGAGCCTCCCTCGGGAGACCAGCGGGGCTCCCCCTTCCGGTAAAAGTTATTGGCGCCGCGAATCGTCGGCTCCAGGTATCCGTCTACGCCCTGCAGGTGAGTCGTCACATTCAAATAATGAACCGCCCAGCCGAGCCTTCCGTACTCCAGCAGGCTGACGCCCGTGTAGCCCTGGCGCAATTGACGAAACCGTCTGAGCGGCAGATCGAGCACCCGACACAGGGCCGCCACAATGGCCAGGTTGTGGCTGACCACCGCGATGGTCTCCTCGGGATGGGCCTCCGCCAACTCCTGGACGGCCTTCCAAACCCTTTCCTGGAGCTGCCCGAGGGATTCCCCGCCCGGAATGACGATCGAGCTGGGATCCTGTTTCCAGGACTCCAGAAAATCGGGATGTTGGTCGCGGAGATCCTCGAACGTCAGCCCCTCCAGGAACCCCTGATTCATCTCCCGCAACCCGAGGCGCGCGCGAATCTCAAGCGCATGCGGCCGGGCGAGCGCTTCGGCCGTTTGCAGCGCCCGGCTGAGGTCGCTGGAATAGACGGCCCGGATCGGCCGGTCACTCATGGCGTCGGCCAGCGCCTCCGCCTGAAGCAGGCCCTTGTCCGTCAGCCCGATGTCCGTCGCCCCCAGGATGCGCTGCTCCGAGTTCCAGGGGGTCTCCCCGTGACGGATGAGATAGATGAACATTCGACGCCCCTTGGATGCCGCTCAATGGGGAAAGCGTTTCACAACTTCAACCGCCGATGATACTTCGACCGGCGAATGACTCTCAAGCTCGCAACGGGCGCCCGGAAGGGGCTCCCCTGCACGATGAACCGGCGCTTCATCTTCAACAGAGCGGCGTGCGCGGGCCGGACCCCGTCCCGAAGTGCCGGACGATGGCTTCGGCAAGGGCGGGGACGGTGTAAGGGTCCGCCTCGATGCCCGGCGTCAACCCCGATTTCTCGATCCGGTCCCGCGTGATCGGGCCGATGACAGCGGTGACAAACAAATCGCGAAATCTCGCGCGCTCTTCCTCTCTGAACAGGGCGCAGAAATTCTCCACGGTCGATGGACTGGTGAAGGTCACGACATCGATGTCTCCCGCCATGATCTCCCGCCGCACGCCGGGGGGGCCCTCGGCGGGCACGGTCCGGTACACCGCGACCACATCGACCCGCGCGCCGGACTTCCGCAGCGCCTCGGGCAACACCTCCCGGGCGACCGCGGCCCGCGCCAGGAGAATCCGCATCCCGTCCAGGTCCCTGCCCGCCCACGCCTCCAGGATGCCCTCGGCCTGGAATGTTTCCGGGACTAGGTCCGCGACGATCCCCCCCCCCCCTCCCCCCCGGGAGCGGAGCGCCTCCGCCGTCGCCGGGCCGATGGCGCAGACCTTCAGGCCCGACAACTCCCCGCCGTCCCGGCCGTGAAATGAGAGGCGGTCGAAAAACCCGCGCACGCCGTTGACGCTCGTGAAGATGACCCAGTCGTAGGCGGGCAACCGCCCGAGGGCCGCGTCCAGCGCCTCGAAGCTCTCGGGCGGGCGGAAGGCGATGGTCGGAAACTCGATCACCTCCGCGCCGAACGCGCGAAGCAGGTCCGCGAACTCGCCCGCCTGTTCCGCGGCGCGGGTGATGACGATCCGCCGGGCCGCGAGGGGTTGTGGGCTGTCCGGATTCAAAAGACGATTCCTTGCGGCTTATGTCTCCGGGCGGATGTCCCGAAGGATGTCTTCGCCGCCGCGGTTCAACAGGTCTTCCGCCAGGCGGACCCCCAGCGCCTCCGGGTCTTCTCCGGACGTCTCGCCCCGGACGGTCTCTCTCCCATCCAGCGAGGCGATGACGGCCTCGAGGCCGATCGCCCCGCCGCGCACCCGGGCCAGGGCGCCCACGGGGACCTGACACCCTCCTTCCAGACGCCGGAGAAGGGCCCGCTCCGCACGCACAGCGTGATTCGTCTCCGGGTGATCCAGTCCGGACGCGCAGGAGAGGGCGTCGCGATCTTCGGTCCGGCATTCCAGACCGAGCGCCCCCTGCCCCACCGCCGGCAGGCACACCCCGGTGGACAGGATCTCGGTGATCCGGTCTTTCCAGCCCAGCCGGGAGAAACCCGCCGCCGCCAGGACAATGCCGTCCATCTCGCCCGAATCGAGCTTGCGCAAGCGGGTGTCCAGGTTTCCTCGGATGTCCACCATCTCCAGGTCGGGCCGAAAGGCGCGGAGCTGGGCTCGCCGTCTCAGGCTGCCGGTGCCGACCCGCCCGCCGGGGGGGAGGTCGGCGAGCCTCGTCGCGCCGTCTTTCGCGATGAAGATGTCCCGGGGATCTTCCCGGCGCGGAATCGACGCCAGCGAGAGACCCGCCGGAAAATCCGTCGGCAGGTCCTTGAGGCTGTGGACGGCCAGGTCAATCCGCCCGGCCAGGAGGGCGTCTTCGATTTCTTTGGTGAAAACGCCCTTCCCGCCGATGGCCGTGAGGGGCTGATCTTGAATCCGGTCCCCTTCGGTGCGGATCTCGACCAGCTCGACCCCGACACCGAGCGCCTTCAGGGCGTCGCGGACCCCTTCCGCCTGACACCAGGCCAGGGCGCCGGCGCGCGACCCTACGCGAAGGGGTTTTCCGCCCTTCCGGAAGCGATCGGGGGGGGGGGATTCGGGCGGACCGGAAGCCCCGGCGGGATCGGGGACTCCAAGGCGTCGGGGATCAGTCATCGAGACCGAATAGGCTTCGGGTGACGCGGAGGAAGGTGGGGGCGTCGTCGCCGGCGGCGCGGCGCTTGAGCTCGGTGATGGGGGAATGAAGAAGCTTGTTCACCAGGGAAGCCGTCAGGGCGTCCACCGCCTCCTCCGCCTCCGGACTCAGGCCCTTTAGCCTCGACCGGAGGTCCGCCACCTCCTTGAGCCGCACCGCCTCGGCCCGCTCGCGCAGCGAGACGATGGTCGGAATCACTTCCAGGGTCTCCATCCACCGCAGAAAGGCGTCGGATTCCTCATCGATCAGGACCTCGGCCCGCGCGGCCTCGCGCTCGCGCTCCTGGATGTTGGCGGCGATCACGTGTTCCAGGTCGTCGATGTCGTACAGGTACACGTTGCCGATGTCCTGAACGCTCGGCTCGACGTCCCGGGGGATGGCGATGTCGATGAAGAACATGGGCCGGTTCCGGCGGTGCCGGATGACCCGCTGGACGGTTTCCCGGCGGATCACGGCGTGCGGCGCGCCGGTCGAGCACAGCACAATGTCCGCCCCGACCAGCTCGGCCTCGATATGATTGAAGTCCACCGCGCGCCCGCCGAACCGATCGGCCAACGCCTCCGCGCGGTCGGGGGATCGGTTGGCCACCACCACGCCGCTCGCGCCCAGTTGGACCAGGTGCTGGGTCGCCAGCTCGGCCATCTCCCCGGCCCCCACGAGCATCACGCGCTGCGCTTCGAGGTCGCCGAAAATCTTCCGGGCCAGCTCGACGGCCGCATAGCTGATCGAAACGGCGTTCTCACCGATCCGCGTCTCGGTCCGCACCCGCTTGGCCACGGCAAAGCTTCTCTCGAACAAATGGTTCAAGTAGATTCCCGTGGACCCCGCCTCCCGGGCGACCCGGAAGGACTCTTTCACCTGCCCCAGGATCTGGGGCTCGCCCACCACCATCGAGTCCAGGGACGAGGCCACCCTGAAGAGGTGAGAGACCGCCTCGGCTCCGCGGTAGTGGTAGAGGTGGCCCAGGAGCTCCTTCTGGCGGAGCCCGTGGGCCCG
>JASLXW010000192.1:0-2685 GCA_030740135.1 Nitrospinota bacterium | reverse complement strand
GAACTGACCGATGAACTCCTGGATGGACGAGACCGCCTGTTCGAAGTCGGCCGCCCGGGCGTACACTTCCATCCGGTTGCACGTGGAAACGAGGACGGCTTCCTCGATCTCCTTGCGGGCCTTCAACTCCAGGACCGGCGTTCGCAGGTCGCTCTCATCGAAGTAGACCCGCTCACGGATCTCCAGCGGGGTCCGCTTATGACTGATTCCGGTGACGAGGAGGTCCATCGAACACCCTCACAAATGCAGAATGTAAGAGATGAGCACGCCGACGAATCCGATGACTGAAAAAATCGCCACCCGCCGGCCGCGCCACCCGGCCACCACCCTGCCGAACAATAGGAGGCCGTAGGCCCCCCAAATGACCACCAGCGGCAGGGTTCGCTCCAGGTTCCAGCTCCAGTAGGACCCCCGGGCATAGGCCGCCCAGACCGAGCCCGAGATGAGGCCCAACGTGATCATCGGGAAACCCAGCGCCAGGGCCAGGAAACTGCTCCCGTCCAGGACTTCCAGGGACGGAAGACGGTAGAACCACGTCCCGAACCTCTTTTTCTTCACCTGACGCTCCTGGATCATGTACATGATGCCCATGCTGAACAGCACCACAAAAACGGCCGCCCCGAGGAAGGCCATGACAACGTGAATCGTCAGCCAGACGCTGTCAAAGGGGGGCGGATTGGCCACCCCGGCCCGGGGCTGAAGGAAGGCCGCCGCCAGAACCAGGAAAATCACCGGAACCACGAACAACCCCAGATGGGCCATCTTCAACCGCAACTGCGCTACGCCGTAGGCCAGGACCACCGCCCACCCGAACACCATCAAGAAGTCGAACAACTGTGTGACCGGAATCGTCCCCAGGTCCGCGAACCGCGAAATCAAGGCGGCGGTGTGAGCGGCGAATCCGATGACCACGCCGATCGTCGCCACCCAGAGAATCCGACTCCGGCGATAGAGAAAATAATAGACGTGCCCCACCGCGCCGGTGAAGTATCCCATCAAAGCCAGCGAGACAAAAAGCGTCTTGATGATGAACGGCGCGCTCATCCGGAATCCTCATCTTCCGCCGGTTCAATTCCAAGTGTTTTACGCCCCATTCAACATTATATGACGCCGGCCGCATTGCAAGAACATTCGGACAGGGCGCGGCGGCGTCCTTGATTGCGTCCCCCCGGTCGGGCCGGCCCCATTTGAAGAGCCGCGCGCGGGGCGGAAACGCCTCCCGCCCTCCGCAAGGGTCGTTGGCCCCGCCCCCAATCACCCCCCACAGGGAAAACGCAATCGGCATGCCCCGTCTATGCCGCCCGGCCGCTTCGTGGTATATAAGGGCCTCAGTTGGAAACCCGCCCCATCGGCGCCCCCCCGCGCCTCAACGCGAGACGCACATGCACCTGGACCTCGATCCCCCCATCGTCAACGCGAGCGGAATTCTCAGCTTCCTGGACATCTTCCAGCTCCTGGACCGCAAAGGGGCGTCCATCGGGGGTTACATCACCAAGTCCATCTCTCCCGAAGAGCGCCTGGGGAACGAAAACCCCATCCTCGTCGAGTCCGGCCCGGATGATCTCCCCAAGCTGAACTCCCTGGCCCTCCCCTCCCAGACGCCGGAGGAATGGCTCGAAGAGCTCCGGGAAACCCGCCTTGTCCGGTCGAAGCTCATCGTCTCGGTCAACGGCGTCAGCCCCGAGGGGGTGAGCCGAATCGTCGGCATGACCGATCCCTACGCCGGAGGGTTCGAGCTGAACCTGAGCTGTCCGAACCTGGTGCCGGGCGAAGAGAGCGTCAACGCCATCGTCGGACAGCACCCCGAGGCCGCCGCCCGGGTGGTCCGCGCCGCCAAGGGAGCCACGGACAAACCCGTCATCGCCAAGCTTTCCCCCAACACCGAGTACGTCGAGGTCGGCCGGGCCTGCATCGAGGCGGGGGCCGACTACCTGGGCTGCGGAAACACAATGCCCGGCATCGCCATCGACCTCCACGCCCGAACGCCGGTCCTCGCGGGCGGATCCGGCGGGGTCTCCGGCCCGGCCCTCAAGCCCATCAATCTCAAGATGGTCTACGACACCTATGCCGCCCTCGGATGTCCCATTGTGGCGTATGGGGGAATCGGGAATTGGGAGGACGCGGTGGAATACTTCCTGGCCGGGGCAAGTGTCATCGGCCTGGGGACGTTCTTCGCCCACCGAAACACGGCCGACATCGTCCGGGATACGGCCGCGCTGTGGAAAGGCGTCCGGGATTACCTGAACGGCGAGCCGCCGGAATCGATCGTGGGCGCCGCCCAAAGGGGTTGAAGGCGGGCGGGATATCCGCCCTGCCTGTCATTACAATTGGGAAAATTCGATGCACGTCCACTGCAAGGTCACGGAAAACCGGAACGACGGCGGAAACAATCGCACCCTGTTCCTGGATCGCGCCTTCGACGTCCGGCCCGGCCAGTTTGTCATGGCCTGGGTCCCCGGAGAGAGCGAAAAACCGTTCTCTCTCTCCTACGAGAACGCTTTCACCGTCAAAACCCTCGGCTGGTACAGCGAAAGGCTGATCGGCCTGAAGGCCGGCGATTCCGTCTGGCTGCGGGGGCCGTACGGGACGGGCTTTCCCGTCGGCGAGGGAGCGGTCCTGCTGGTCGATGCCGCCCAGGGCGTTGAGGCGCAGACCCTCGCCAACGCCTATCTGGCCATCGAGAGC
>JASLXW010000191.1 GCA_030740135.1 Nitrospinota bacterium | reverse complement strand
GGGGACAAGCTGGCCCTGCTGCCCGCCCTGAATCCCAATGTGGCCCTCATCCACGTCCAGCGGGCGGACGCTTACGGCAACGCCCAGTATGACGGTCTTCCGTTCATGGACGCCGACATCGCCCTGGCGGCCGAGAAGGTCATCCTCACCACCGAGCAGATCATCAGCAACGATCAAATCCGCCGCGCGCCCGACCGGACCAAGATCCCGTTCTTCTGCGTGGAGGCCGTTGTGGAAGTCCCCTACGGGAGCGTTCCCCATGAGTGTTCGGGCCTTTATGAACCCTTCTACGGTCACATGGATGAATATGCCGGGCTGACGCGGGAAAAAGGGCTGGAGGGCGCGCGGGAATACATGAAGAAATACGTCTATGAGCCCGAAGACTGGAACGGTTTCGTGGACCGGGTCGGTTTTTCGGAAGTGATAGAGGCCTCGAAGGCGGGAAGGAGGATGTACAGTGACTGAAGCGGCGACGCGGAGCGAATGCACCACGGCCGAGCTTCTCTCGGTCATGAGCTCCCGGATTCTCGAGAACGGCAAGGTCCTCTTCGCGGGCGTGGGGATTCCGCTTCTCGCGGCCACCCTGGCGCAGCGCAGGCACGCTCCTGACCTCACCATTTTGTTCGAGGGCGGCGTGGTGGGGCCGTTCATCGAGCCCGGCAGGCTTCCGCCCTCCACGAATGAGTCCCGGACCGCGCGCAAGGCCAATATGGTGCCCAGCCCCACGGACGTCCTGGCGCTCCTCCAGCGGGGGTACGTGGATTACGGCTTCATGGGCGGGGCCCAGGTGGACCAGTACGGAAACCTCAACAGCTCCTTCATCGGCGACCCCGCGCACCCCAAGGTGCGGCTGCCCGGCAGCGGAGGCGGAAACGACATCGCCAGCCTGGCCAACATGATTGTCGCCATGCCGCATGAGAAGAAACGGTTTGTCGAGAAGGTGGATTTCGTCACCAGCCCCGGTTATCTGGACGGCGGCGCCACCCGGCGCGATTCCGGTCTCATCACGGGCAGCATGCACAAGGTCATCACCGACCTGTGCATCTTCGGCTTCGATGATGACACCCGGCGAATGAAGGTGGAGGCCCTGCATACCGGCGTGAAGGTGGAAGACGTTCTCGAGAACACCGGGTTTACACCCATCGTTCCGGACCGGGTGGACGTGACCGAGCCGCCTACGGAGGAGGAGCTCGCCATCCTGAACGAGATCGATCCGGACCGGATGTATCTTCATTGACCAGCGCCGTCGGATAGTTCGCCGGATTCTCATCGACGGGAGCCCGAGGGCAGCTTGCGGGGTCCCGTTTCGGGTGGTGTCAGGGCTTGCGCCGTAAAGGACGGGTTTTGGACGCCGAGCGGATACGTCGCATCCTCAGTGATGTGAGGGACGAAGGAAGGATCTTATTGAGCGAGCCCGAGTCGCTCGATGTCCTTCGCGGAGCGGGCGTGCCGGTTGTGCCGACCGAGCGGGCGGCGGACCCCGGGGAGGCGGCCGCCGCGGCGGAGCGGGTCGGCCTTCCGGTCGTGTTGAAGATCGTCTCTGCCGATTTACCCCACAAAACGGAAGCCGGGGCGGTGATCGCCGGACTCAAGACGCCGGAGGAGGTCAAGCGGGCCGCCGCGGAGATGGATTCACGCGTCCGCGCTTTACGCCCTGAAGCCGGACTTCAGGGCTTCGCGGTTCAGCCGATGGCGGAGGGCGTCGAAACCCTGGCGTCCGTGACGGCGGATCCCCTCTTCGGCCCGATCCTGGCGTTCGGCCTGGGGGGCGTGTGGGTCGAGGTCCTGGAGGACGTCGCCCTGCGCGTCGCGCCCGTCGGCCCCGATGACGTGGACGAGATGTTGGGGGAAATCAAGGGCCGGAAGCTGCTCGACGGATTTCGGGGAGGCCCCTCGGCGGACCGGGACGCGCTGCGGGAGACGCTCCTCCGCCTCTCCGACTTGGCCTGCACGTTCGCCGACGACATCGCCGAGGCGGAGATCAACCCGCTGTTCACCGGGCCTGGCGGGGTCCTGGCGGCGGACGGGCTGGTTCGGCTGCACGAGGCGCGGACGGAAGGGGAGGGGGACGCGCGGTGACGGGATTCAAGCCCCTGCTCGAGCCCCGATCGGTCGCGGTCGTCGGCGCCTCGGCCGACCCGAAGAAGTCGGGCAACATCCTGCTCAAGAGCATTCTGGACTCGGGTTATGAGGGCGAGGTGTATCCCATCAACCCGAGGGGCGGGGAGATCCTCGGCCGGAAGGCGTATCCCTCCGTCCTGGACGTTCCGGGCGAGATCGATCTGGTCTTCTTTCTGCTCCCCCGCGAGCACGTCGCCGGCATTATCGAGGACTGCGGGAAGAAGGGCGTGAAGGGGGCGGTCATCATCACGGCGGGGTTCGGCGAGGTCCCGGGCGACGGGATCCGCTACGACGCGGAGCTCCGCGAGGCCGTCCGAAAAAGCGGGGTCCGCTGCATCGGCCCCAACACCATCGGGATGGCCAACGCCCACCGCCGTCTCATCGGGGCCTTCGTCGCCACCTCCGATTGGCTGGCCGGAAGCGTGTCCATCATGGCCCAGACGGGCAACTTCACCGGTTGCATGGCCAACCAGATCATGGACCAGGAGTTCCAGCGGCTGGGCATCGGCAAGAGCGTCGCCGTCGGCAACAAGGTCGATCTGGACGAAGTGGACTTTCTGGAATATTGCCGGGACGACCCCGAGACGGGCGTCATCGGTCTCTATCTGGAAAGCATCCGGCGGCCCCGGGATTTCTTTTCCATCGCTCAGGAGGCGAAGCGCGAAAAGCCCATCGTCGTCCTCAAGCCCGGCCGGACCGAGGTCGGGGCAAGGGTGTCCTCCGCGCACACGGGCGCCCTGGCGACGGACGACCGGATCTTCGATGCGGCCTGCCGGCAGTACGGAATTGTCCGGGCCCACACCATCGAAGGGTTCCTGGCGATGCTGAAGGGTTTCTCCTTTCAACCCCCGCCCCGGGGACGGCGGGTCGGGATGGTCTCCTACAGCGGCGGAGCGGCCGTCCTGGCGGCGGATCAGCTGACGGGTGCGGGATTCACGCTTCCCGACTTCGATGAGCGGGCGCACGCGCGGCTGGAGGCCCTCATGCCGGAATGGCAGCCCGTGAAGAATCCCGTGGACCTATGGCCGGCCATGACGGGCGACAACCTCCGCATCCAGGGCGAGTCGATCCGCGCCGCCATGGACGACGAGAGCTCCGACGCGGTCCTCTTTATCATTTTGGGCGTGCCCAGCACGGCCTGCGAGGGATTGGCGGACGAGTTCCGCGCCGCCGCTGACGCGAACCCGCACAAACCCATCTTCGGAATGTTCTTCGGCGGCCGGACCAGCGACCAGTGGAAGCGGGACCTCGAGGCGGAAGGAATCGGGCAACCGACCCGAGTTCCGATCTTCGACGATTCCTCCCTGGCGGTGGAAGTCATTGGGGCCATGGCCTGGTACGACGAGCGGCGGGAAAAGATGTCGCCCGAGCCGAAGTTTTCTTAAAGGGAAGGCGGCGTTCACGGCTTCTCCAGGGGGGACTTTTTTGAAAAACCGCCCCCCCTGACCCCCCTGAAAAACTTTTTGCGGCCAAGCCAATGGCTTGGCCTTGCCCGCGCCTGGAGGGAAGATGCCAATGCGTGTGTCCGTTTGGCGCGGCCAAAGGATCTACCTGCCGCACTTCCGAAAGAGGTGGGGCGGCCATCTTGGCCGCCTTTGGAAAGCGGGCTCAAGGGTCACCGACCCATGGGTCAACCATCCCAATTCCGCTATCGCGCGCGTCGGCTAATCGGACAGCACGGCGACGGCGTCGATCTCGACCAGGAAATCCGGCGAGGCCAAGGCCGTGACGACCAGAAGGGTCGATGTCGGCGGCTCGCCTTTGATGAATTGGTTCCGGGCCTGACGGACCCCCTCCGCGTGGCGGATGTCCGTGAGGTAGACGGTGATTTTGACCAGGTTCTCCATCGACCCGCCGGCCTGCTCGACGAGGGCCTTGATGTTCCTGAATACCTGTCTTCCCTGGGCGAGGGCGTCTGCCTTTCCGACCAGTTTCCCCTTTGAATTCACGCTTACCTGTCCGGCGATGTAAACGTGGTCGCCTACGCGCAGCGCCGGGGACCACGAATGGGGCGGAGGCTCGGCGACCTTGGGGCTTTTGATTCGCACTTTCTTGGCCATGGTGATTCCTCCTGAGTGTTCGGTCCGATGAAACGGCCTTTGGGTTTTCGAAAAGGCGCAACCGCGGCGAGCTTGCAAGGCTGGTCTAACAGATTTTCCCGAATGATTCAAAGGGTTGGGTTGGAAGGACAATCCCCCCGGCTTATTTCTCCTTCTGGTCGCAGCCGTGAATCCGCAAAGTGTTCGAGGCGGTAGGCCCCCGCGGGGCGAGGACCCGGCCGGCCGATGAGTCCCGCCCCGCGCCTTTTCACCCTGGGCGGCCCGTCTTTAGGAATCCGGCGAATCGGGCAGGACCGCGATGGCCTCGATCTCGACCAGGAATAAAGGGGAGGCGAGGGCGGTGACGCAAACAAGCGTGGCGGTCGGGAAATCTCCCGTGAAGAACTCGGTTCGCGCCTTGCGGACCCGGTCCGCGTCCCGGATGTCCGTGATGTAGATCGTCAGCTTTACGATGTCCCCCATCCGGCCGCCGCCCTTTTCCACCAGGGCCTTGATGTTCTTGAACGATTGTCTTGCCTGGGCGAGGGCGTCCCCCTTGCCCACCAGACCCTCGCCGGTCGTCATGTTCCCCTTGGCGGTCAGCGCCACCTGCCCGGCGGTGAAAAGGAGATTTCCCATGCGTAATGCCTGGGACCAGCTCTTCGGCGGGGGCGTCCAGACTTTGGGGCTGTTGATTTTCACCTTGGCCATGATGAATCCTCCCGGTCAACGTGTGGTGGTGGGCTCGAATCGAGAGACCTTGACTCGCCTCGGTGGCCGGCTTGAGCCGATCCGCCTTGGACTGCGAACCGAATGTGTTGTGTGAATTCTCATTCCGTCATGTTTCTCAACCTCCCGATAAAACGAAACGGCTGCGGACCACGCGGGACCCGTCGGAGATCAATCGTCCAAGATCGCCTCGGCTTCAATCTCGACCAGATAATCGGGGTCGGCCAGGGCCGTTACGCAAAGAAGGGTCGAAGTCGGGAAGTTCCCTTTGAAGAACTCCTTGCGCACGGCTCGGACGCCCTGGGCGTCACGGATGTCGGTGATGTAGACGGTCATTTTCAGGACGTCGCTCAGGGTTCCGCCCGCCGCCTCGACCAGGGCCTGAATCCTCCGGAACACCTGGCGGGCCTGACGGATGGCGTCGCCTTTGCCGACGATCTTTCCCTTGGGATCCCGCGCGGTCTGACCCGCGATGAACAGGTGGTTCCCCTTCCGGAGGGCTTGGGAGAAGGTTTTCGCCGGAGGCTCGTGGACACGGGGACTTCTGACGCGCGTTTTCTGGCATGGGATTTCTCCTTTCAGAGGGGGCTTGTTCTGAATCCGCCGGACCGGACATGATCCTGATTGACTCATTTTATCCGAACTGTTAGGGTTTTTCGATTCGCGTCGGATCGAATCCCTTTTTCAAAACAGGAGGGGAGTCCCCTTCTTTTGAAATGGGGGGGAGCGGCAGGCCGGGTTTGGGCGTTGAGCTCCGTCGAGATTGTAGAGGAGGAGGTTTCCTCGATGACGCAGGAAATCGCGGGAAGGATGGAAGACCCGGCGGCGTTGGTCCTCTCAAAGCGAAAGGGGAAGAAGGAAAAGCTTTCGCTTTGGAAGAAGCTGCTCCATCCCCGCGCGATGGCCATCCTCTCGGTTGTCGCTCTGTGGTACGTGTCCTCCTGGATAACATGGGTTTTGACCGAGACGCTGACCCTGCCTTATCCGCACGTGGTCGCCCGGGAGATGATCGTCGAAACCATATTCGACGATTTTTGGCAATTCCTGGTCCACCTGGGGTCCAGTCTCCTGCGGATCGTCATTGGATTCGGGATCTCCCTGATCATCGGCGTTCCGATGGGAATCATCATGGGGGTCCGGCGTTATTGGGAGTCCTTCTTCAGTGATTATGTCGTCATCGGTCTGACCATTCCCAGCCTGGCCTGGGCGATCATCGGCGTTTTGTGGTTCGGAATCCAGCCGCTGACCCCCATCTTCGCCACGTTCATGATTACCTTCCCGTATATCACCATCAACATCTGGGAGGGCATGAAGGATGTGGATAAAGACCTGGTGGACATGGCGCGGGCCTTCGGGGTCCGGCGGGGAAAGATTATCAGCCGTATTTACATTCCCTCCCTCATGCCCTTTTTCTTCGCGTCCGTCCGGTTCGGGTTCGCCGTCGCGTGGAAGATCGTGATCATCGCGGAGGTTTTCGGTGCGGAGAACGGCATCGGGTACATGATTTCCTACTGGTACCACATGTTCAACATGAGACAGGTGCTGGCGTGGGTGATGGTGTTCACCATCCTGATGTTCGCCCTCGAGTACGGGGTGATCCGCCCCATCGAACGGGCGGTGCTCGCCTGGCGTCCGGAGGCGAAGATCTGATCCACCATGACCGAGAAACCCCTCATCGAGATTAACGGTCTGGTCAAGGCGTTCGAGCAGCCCGACGGCAGCCCGCTTCTCGTCCTCGACGGCATCGACCTCACGGTCGAGAAGAACACGTTGACGACCCTGATCGGCCCGAGCGGCTGCGGGAAATCCACGTTTCTCAACATCCTGACGGGTCTCGAGGACCCAACCGGAGGAGAGATCCGGTTCCATCCGGAGGGGAAAGGGAAAGTCGAGTTTGGTTACGTCTTCCAGGCGGCGCGGCTTCTCCCCTGGATGAGGGTCATCGACAATGTCCGATTCGTGCATGACGATGGCCGCCCCCGGGCGGAAACCGACCGCTTGGCCCGCCGCTACCTGGAAATGGTCGGATTGAAGGATTTTATGAACGTGTTTCCCCACCAGCTTTCGGGCGGGATGCAGCAGCGGGTCGGGATTGCCCGGGCCCTTTCCCTGGAGCCCGACATCCTGCTGATGGATGAGCCCTTCAGCCACCTGGACGAGATCACGGCGAAGCGCATGCGCAGGGACCTGATTGGAATTTGGGAAAGGTCAGGGGTGACGATCCTGTTTGTGACGCACGACCTGAGTGAAGCCGCCGTCCTCTCGGACCGCATCCTCTTCCTCAGCCGCAAACCGGCCAAGATTTTCAAGGATGCCCGGATCGATATCCCGCGTCCCAGACACCTTCACAACGACGACTTTCTCGCCCTTCACGCCCAGCTCACCCGGGACTTCTCCGAGATGGAAGGGGATGAAGAAGAGGAGGCGTGGGCGTCCGGGGAGGCCGTATGATTCGCCCGGGCGGAGTTTTCGTCTAAGGGCCGCCCGGTCCCGCGCGAGGTTGTCCTTTTCCGTTTCCTCGGATCGTCCTTGCCGCACACTGGCGAACACCCCAAGACATGGCGATGTCTATCGGCGCGAATTGCCGTTCGCCCCTCCCATTTGGACGGGCCCCGTTCGGCGGAATTTCCTTCCGGTCGGTATTTTGATAAGATTGCCGGGTTTGGTCGCCGCATCGGGGTAGGGATTTAGGACGTGTGGGCGCCTGAGCCGGCGTCGGTTCCTTATCGAACGGTCCGAAATGTCGTCCTCGGATGACCCCCAAAAGATAAGTCCGTCATCCGCTTGCCGCGCCCCTTCCCGGCAG
>JASLXW010000190.1:3132-7728 GCA_030740135.1 Nitrospinota bacterium | reverse complement strand
GTGAGCGGGCGACGGGTCAGGGTCAGGATGACCGATCCCTCCCCCGTTGAGCAGGACGTCCAGATCGCGATGAACGGGTCTGATCTCCGCCTTCAATTCGTCAATACCGGTGTTCCGCACGCGGTGGAATTCGTCGAGGACCTGGAAGGCCGCGACGTGGTCGGGGCGGGGAGGTTCGTGCGGAACCACGACCGGTTCCAGCCGGCGGGGACGAACGTCAACTTCGTCCGGCCGGAGGATCGCCATCGCCGTCCGGACCTACGAGCGGGGCGTCGAGGAGGAAACCCTGGCGTGCGGCACGGGGGCGGTGGCGTCGGCGCTGGTCTCGGCGGAGATGGGATACGCGGACTCTCCGGTCGACGTCCTCACGCGTAGCGGGGAGGTCCTGGAAATCAGTTTCAGAAAGGAAGGGGATCGGTACACGGACGTGTGCATGGAGGGCGAGACGGCCCTGGTCTACGAAGGGTTGCTGAATGAGGAGGCCTGGGAATAACCCCGGCCACCGGGAAAAGGGGATCTGACATGTTCCATGGATCGATTGTCGCCATCGTCACGCCGTTCAAGAACGGCGACGTGGATGAAGCGGCCCTTCGCGGCTTGATCGAGTGGCACATCGCCAGCGGGACGCACGGGATCGTTTCCTGCGGCACGACCGGGGAGTCCCCAACGCTGTCGCATGAAGAGCATGACCGTGTTGTGAATTTTACGCTGGAGGTTGTGGGCGGAAGGGCGCCGGTGATCGCCGGCGCGGGCTCCAACTCCACGCAGGAGGCCATCCACCGGACCCGGCACGCCAAAGAGGCGGGGGCCGATGGGGCGCTCCTGGTCACTCCCTACTACAACAAGCCCACCCAGGAAGGCTTGTTCCGCCATTTCCAGGCCGTTGCCGAAGCCGTGGACATCCCCATTGTCCTGTATGATGTTCCCGGCCGGACCGCGGTCGGAATGAAGCCCGAGACCGTGGCGCGTCTGGCGGAGATCCCCAACATCGTGGCGCTCAAGGAAGCGACCGGCGACCTCCGGCAGGCGAGCGACGTGATGGGTCTGTGCCCGCAGGAATTTGCGGTTCTGTCGGGTGATGATTTCGTCAACCTCCCCCTGTATTCGGTGGGTGGCCGCGGGGTGATCTCCGTCACCGCGAACGTGGCCCCTAATGACATGGCCGAGCTTTGCAACGCCGCCGAAGAGGGCGATTGGCCCCGGGCCCGGGAGCTTCATTATCGGCTCCGGCCCTTGAACGGGGCGATGTTCCTCGAGACCAACCCGATCCCGGTCAAGACGGCGCTGAGCCTGATGGGCAGGATTTCCGAGGAATTCCGCCTGCCCCTTTGCCCGATGAGCGAGTCGAACCGCGAAGCCCTCATCCAGGCCATGAAGAATTACGGCCTGCTGAACTGAGCGGCGGCGAGCGTCCCAGCCGACGGGTTTCAACCCGAAGGCGTCTTGGGCGTGTTGGCGGCGAGTCACCGGACGAAATGCTGAAGAAAGGAACCGTGTTCGTGAGAAACAGGCTGAAACAATGGGCGGACAAGAAGCTTGCGCTTGCCCTGCTCTTGCTTGTGGCCGGACTCTGGATGGGGTTTCCGACCGGGCCGTATCGTCCCCGTCCAGCGGCGTTTTCCCCTCTGGCCTGGGGATCGGACGGCCCCTCCTTCCGGGTGATCGAGGAGGCCTTCAACGTCATCCGAAAGAACCACTACTCCGATCCCCGCGACCGGAAGCTCATCTTGGCGGCGCTTGATGGGATCCGCGCCAAGGTGGAAACCGATGAAGGGAAGGGCGGGCTCAGTGAATCGGAGGAGACCGAAGGCGTCCGCTGGCGAATCGGGTCCAAGGAAGTCGCCCTCCCGGTCCGGGGCGATCTCGAAGATGATTTGAAGCCCTTGTCCCGGGCTTTTGACTTTGTACGCTCCGCCTATTATCCGGGAAAGAAGAAGGCGCGTGAGCTGGCCTACGCCGCGATTCAGGGGATGATGAAAGGTCTTGATCCCCACAGCGTCCTCATGCCGCCGGAGGCCTTCCACGAGTTGCAGGTCGAGACCCGGGGGGAATTCGGCGGCATCGGCATCGAGATCACCATCCGGGACGGCAAGCTCACCGTCGTTTCCCCGATTGATGGGACGCCCGCCTTTCGGCTCGGGGTCAAGGCCGGGGATCATATCGTCAGGATTGAAGACTTCAACACCAAGGGGATCACCCTCAGGGAAGCGGTCCGGCGCATGCGCGGTCCGAAGGGGACCCCGGTGACCATCCAAGTTCGGAGGGAGAACGTCGGGAAACCCCTCGTTTTCACGATCATCCGGGACATCATCCGGGTCCAGAGCGTGAAGTCCAAGGTGCTTCCCGGAAAGATCGGCTACATTCGGCTCCGCAGTTTTGTCGAGTCATCGAGCCGGGACCTCCTGAAGGCCATGTTGAGCTTCAAGAAGGAGGAGATACGGGGCCTCGTCCTGGACCTGAGAAACAATCCGGGGGGGCTTCTGAGGCAGGCCGTCCAGGTGGCCGATCTGTTTCTGGGGAAGGGCTCTCTCATTGTCTACACGCGGGGAAAGCGCGCGGAACACAGTCTCCGGTTCATGGACCGACGATCCGGTCCCTTCGGCCGAGTCCCGATGGTCGTCCTCGTCAACTCCGGAAGCGCCAGCGCGTCGGAGATCGTCACCGGGGCCCTTCAGGACCTCCATCGCGCCCTGGTCATGGGCACGCGGACGTTCGGGAAAGGCTCGGTTCAAACCATCATCCCCCTGAGTGACGGGTCGGGCCTTCGGATCACGACGGCGATTTATTACACGCCGAAGGGACGGGAAATTCACGCCAAAGGCATCCCGCCGGACGCGGTGGTCCGCCAACCGGGAGACAATCGGAAAGGGGACGTGGTCCTGGAAAAGGAGTTGCTTCGCAGACACAAGGAGAGAAACAAGGCCGGCCGCGGCGCCGTCACGAAACCGAAAAAGCCCGAAGCGGCCCCGAAGCCCCAAGCGAGTCCGGTCAAACCGATTCGGCTGGGGTCCGAGGATGACTATCAGTTGAGCGTCGCCCGGCGGATCCTGGACGAATCTCCCGACCGTAGAGTGGCCCAGTTGATGATTCGCGCGCGCCGCGTTCTGGCGTTGCTCGCTCAAACGTCGTCCGGGGGGGAGGGGGTCGATAATCCGAAAAAGCGGGGCGCGCGGCCATGATTCGCGCGGTCGTCGCCGGGGCGGCCGGACGGATGGGGGGATGCAACCTCCGCGCGGTGCGGGAGGCCGATGACTTCGAGCTGTGCGGCGCGTTTGAAGTCGCCGGGCATGCCGCCGTGGGGAAAGACGCCGGCGCGGTCGCGGGCGTCGGGGAGACGGGCGTCCTCATCGTGGACCGTGCGGAAGACGCGATGCGGGGCGGGGACGTTCTCATCGATTTCTCGGCGCCGGCCGCGAGCCTGGAGCATTTGAGGCAAGCGGCTTCGCTAGGCCTCGCCGCCGTGGTCGGCACGACGGGGTTCGACCCGGCCCAGCACGAGGCCGTCTCCGAGTTGGCCGGCCGGGTGCGCGCGGTCATCGCCCCCAACATGAGCGTGGGGGTGAACGTGTTGATTGCCCTGGTTCGGCAGGCCGCCGGTCTTTTGGGCGGGGATTTCGACGTGGAGTTGGTTGAAGCCCACCATCATTTTAAGAAAGACGCACCGAGCGGAACGGCCCTAGCGCTGGCGGAGGCCGCGGCGGAGGCGCTTGGCCGAGACCTGTCCCGGGTCGGCGTCTACGGCAGGGAAGGGCAGGTGGGGGAGCGGACCCATGAGGAGATCGGCGTCATGACCCTTCGCGCCGGTGATCTGGTGGGCGAGCACACGGTCATGTTCGGCGGCGTCGGAGAGCGGATCGAACTCATTCATCGCGCCCACAGCCGGGACAATTTCGCCCGCGGCGCGATTCGGGCCGCCCGCTGGGTCATGGACCGCCCGGCGGGGATTTATTCCATGGCCGACGTTCTCGGCCTGAGCGGCTAAGCGAACGCCCCCTCCTTCCTCCGACTCTCCCCCAAGAGGCCTTCGGGAAGCCCCCGAAAGGCGGCGTCTGAACTCTCCCTCCGTTCGAGACCCGCGCATCCTATTGACCGCTGAATTCCGAACGCCCTTGGACATCCTGCCGGACCATGCCGCCGGCGCGGGGAGGTCAAGGTCATGAAAAGGGTCCTGGCGATCGTCCTGGCCTTTGTCGCGGCCCTCCTTCTGGGCGAGGGCGGGGCGCGGCTGTTTTTTCGGCACAAGGACTTTCCGCGTTGGCGGGCGGCGGTTCTCCGCTATCGGGCCGATCCTTGTTTCGGGTGGAAGGTGGCCCAGGGGGAATACGTTCGCTCGCTGGAGACCATCCGGATCAACCGACAGGGGTTTCGTGGGGAGGCGGTTCCCGAGAGGAAAAGGCCGCGGGAGATCCGCATCTTCGTTCTGGGCGGCTCTTCGGCGTTCAACAGCAATTCCGTGGGCGGGAACACCTGGCCGCGCCTGTTGGAGAAGCGGCTTCAGGGGCGGTTCGGCCCCTCGGTCCGCGTCGTCAACGCGGCGACGCCGGGATTCACCACGCGCCAGTCCGCCCTGCGGATCAAGTGCCAGCTTCTTCGCCT
>JASLXW010000190.1:0-3122 GCA_030740135.1 Nitrospinota bacterium | reverse complement strand
CTTCGCCTGTCCCCCGACCTCGTGCTGGTCTATCATCTTTGGAACGACGTCAAGCACTTCGGAAAGTCGGACATTCCGTGCCTCATCCGGAACCTGGAGGCCCACGGGCGGTTCAACCAGCGGTCCACGTTGAACGTCCTGACGGGTCGAATCCCGGTCTTTGACGAGCTGACCCGGTGGTCTCAGCTCGCCGCCCGGCTGCGCTTCGCCTTGATCAAGGGGGTGCGTCACATCAATAAAGTGGGGAGGGAGGGACGGAAGCGGGACGCCCTGGATGAGCGGATTCAGGCGAACGGCGTCGGGTTTTATCGGCGGAACCTCCTGACCATCCGCTCACTCCTGGCTCGGCGGAAACTCCCTCTCCTCATCGTGAAGCAGGCGACGCTCATCCGTCCGGACAACTCCCCGAGGGAGCGGAAGCGGATCGCCTACGAATACACCGGGTTCAACCACGCGACGCTTGTGGAGGCTATCCACGGGGGGTGGGCCGTCAACGACGAGGTCTGCCGTCTGGACGGCGTTCACTGCGTCTCCGCCAACGAGCGTGTGCCCTCCACGCTGGGTTATCTCCGCGACCACGTCCACCTGACCGAGCGGGGCCGCCGTGCCCTGGCGGACGTGGTTTACGAAGCGGTCGCCGAATGGGTGGAAAGGATCAGGGCGTCCAGGGGATTGTGACGGCGCGTGGTCCCCTTGGGACCGTTACGGGTTTTCGGCAATGAAAGATGTTGATTTTTACTCTATCGATAGCTTTCATGTTTTCCAATAGATGCATTTAAAGAGTTAAAGTTTTACTTGATGATCCTCGCCAAATGCGTCAAGGTGGACAAAGATGTTCGAATGTCGATGGTTGGAGCCATCGTAATTCGAGGGCGCTGGGGGTTTTGGAAGTTTTGAATCACATTCGGATTTTGAAACGGTTGGCCGAGCCGTTCTTGAGAAGCGCGCGACGGCGCTGTCTTCTTTTTTGCCGAATGTCGATTGTCCCGGCCGGATTGATCCTCGCCTTGCTCGGGTTCGGCGCCGCCCACGCCGGAGAAATCAACATCGTCGCGTTCGGCGGGCTTTATGAGGCCTTCGGCGCGGACGCCAGCCTCTCGGACACCCCGTCTTCACGCGAGCCGGATGTGGTGAAATTCAAGACGGGGCGGATTTACGCGGCCCGATTCGAGGGCTTCAGCACCAGCACCTATTCGAATTTCTTCGGTTTTGGAATCGGGCTTTCGTATTTCGAGCGGGAATTCAATTTGCGCACCAAGGAATCCACCTTCCGAAGAACGAGGGTGGAATCCGACACCATTGAAATCAGCTTGAGCGCCATGGTCCGCCGCCCGAGCGGCTGGATCCGGCCCTATATGGGAACGGGGCCGTCGGTGTTGCTCGTCGATGAATCGTTGAAGGACACACGCGAGGAAACCACCGGGACGGTCACCCAAATCTCGTCGATTTCATCCAACGACGTCGGTTGGCATTTTTTCGGTGGGGTGAAGGTCTTCCAGCCTGAAGGCCTTTTCCCGAGATTGCCGGGCCGGTTCTTCCTGGCGGGTGAATATCGTTACCTCTGGGCGAATGTCGTCGCGGAGGGAAAGTCGGGTTTCAGCAGTCTGAAAGACCAAATCAACGGACAGTTTTTTATGTTGGGCCTGGGATTTCATTTCTGAGGCCCGATCAGTCGGGAATCCGATTCCGCCCCTCAGTTTCACAGCGCACTTCAAGCCGTTTATGTTGCCGAGGCCGGGTGGTCAGCCCGTCCGGGCTTCCGCGCCGCGCCGCGATTGAATCCGGCGCTTTCGCCGGGCGCGGGTTGTCAACGCCGGATCACCCTTCTTCCTTTCCTCTGAGAACCGACCGTTTCATCTGAATGAAAGGCGCGAAGGAGCGGCCTCTTTCTTCTCTTTGCGGCGTCTCCGGGCTAAAAGGCCTTCGTTTCGCCGGGCTGGAAATCAACGACCTCGAGATCGGCGATTTCCAGCGTTCGCTCCTTGAATTCCTCGACGGTCCCCGTAAGAAGCGGGAACGTCCCGTAATGGCAGGGAATGACGACGCGGGCGTCCAGCAGCCTGCATGCGTACGCGGCCTCCTTCGGATCCATCGTGAAGTGGCTTCCGATGGGGAGGACGGCCATGGTCGGAGCGTAGAGTTCGTGAATGATCCGCATGTCCCCGAAAACGTTCGTGTCCCCGGCGAAGTACGTTTTGAATCCGTTCTCGAACTCGACGACGTAGCCTGCGGGCTCCCCCAGATAGACCGGGTTGCCGTTCTCCATGGCGGATGAGCTGTGTTGGGCGTGGGTCATGGTGAACTTGATCCCCTCGGCCGTCTGGGTGCCGCCCTTGTTCATCCCGCTCGCGTTCTCGACGCCCTTTTTCCCCAGCCAGTTCGCCAGCTCGACCTGGGCGACGACGGCGGGTTTGTGCGCTTGGGCGATGTCCGCCGTGTCGCCGACGTGGTCGAAATGGCCGTGTGTGAGGAAGATGATGTCGCATGCGTCCACCGTTTTGCAGTCGTCCGGGCAGGAAGGGTTCGAAGTGAGCCACGGGTCCAGGTAGAGGGCCTTGCCGCCGGGGGTTTGGATCTTGAAGCTGCCGTGTCCGAGCCAGGTGATCCGGAGGTTCTTGTTGGCCATCTCTTGGTTTCTCCTTTTTCCGCCGAGGCGTGAAAGACTGCGCGCTGTATGAAATGTACCGGGTTGCGCGGGGGACTTCAAGCTTCGCCCGTCCCCCGGTCCGGAGTCGGCGCCCCGAGGATCGGCGGGACCGTCCGCGCGCGATGGCTCAGGCGAGGGAAATCTCTTTCAAGGAAGGAGACGTGCGGAAGGACGCCTCCGTCTTCTCGCGGACCTCCTCCTCCGTGACGCCCGGCGCCAGCTCCAACAGCACGAGTCCCTCCGGCGCGACGTCCATAACGCAAAGGTCGGTGAAGATCCGATCCACGACGCCGGCCCCGGTCAAGGGGAGGTCGCAGCGGGAGACGATCTTTGGCTTGCCCTTCCTTGTCACGTGCTCCATCAGGATGAGGACCCGTTTGGCCCCCGCCACCAGGTCCATGGCCCCGCCCATTCCGGCGGCCATCTGTCCGGGGATCATCCAGTTGGCGAGGTCTCCGTTTTCCGCCACTTGCAT
>JASLXW010000018.1 GCA_030740135.1 Nitrospinota bacterium | reverse complement strand
GGAGGAGTACATCAATCAAACACAGCGGAAGGACGCCGCCTGATCATGCGCCCGTCCACAACATTTGACAATATCTCCCTTCGGCCGCCGGATGACCGGCGCTTCCAAGAAATCCCGTGGTCAAGGTGGTAGTCGATGGCGGACGAACATGCGGAGATTCACCCGGTTGACCAACGCCTTCTCAAACTAAGGTGGAGAACCTGAAGCACACCCTTGCGCTCCATTTCATGAATTACAACTTCGTGAGAATTAACCAGACGTTGAGGGTGACACCGGCTCAAGAAGCGGAGATTGCAGATGAACTGTGGACGCTGGTGGACGTTGCGGCCCTTGCGGATTGAAACTGACACACTACCGGAGGTCACAGGCCATCGACTAGTCGGATATACATCCAACCCAATCAGGCCGAGCAAGAGCTGGCTTTCAAGAAAACCCCCCTAAGAATTCAACGATTCCCGGTTGATTTATCTTCGTCCTTCAACGCATCCAAGACCGCCCGGCGGACGGCTTCTTTCAGGTCTTTGTCCTGGAATACCACCGTCTCGTGGCGGCCCCCGCGGGAGGTGACGGACGGGTAGGATAGATATCGCCCCCCCTTCTCCGTCTCGACGACCCGGATGCCCCGGAGCAGGACCTGGCCGTCCAGCTCGACCTCGGCGTACGCGCGGACTGTTCCGCCCGGGATCGGGGCCTCGAAGGGGGTGACGCTGACCGACGTGATTTTCATTCGGATCCCCTCACAATCTTTCGGGCGGGGGGATGTCAACCGACGCCCGCCCCGATCCTACAGCTTTTTGACCCGGGCCTGGACGAATGCGGGAGGGACCCCCACCGTCTTTTCCGGTTCGATGGTGTAGAATAAGCCTTTCCCCTTGGCGCGATCATCCGGCGCGTTCTAAACACCGTCGGAGAAATTCGTTCATCTTCGGTCAGGCTGGGACCATGCTGCGGTTAATTCTTTACTTGGCGGCCGCGTACATTTTGTGGGTCGCGCTCGGGGCCGTCTTCCGGGGAATCGGCCGGAGCGCCGAGCGGCAAAAGCGGATCTCGGGCGAGGACCTCATCCGGTGCGCCGCGTGCGGGACGTACGTCCCGAAATCGGACATTGTGAGGCGCAAGGGGCAGGATTTTTGCGGAAAAGAGTGTGCGGGGAAAGGCCGCGGGCGTAACGGCCCCGAATCGGAGAACGCACCCTGACACCCTTCCCCCCCCTGGACAGGTTCCGGGGGAAATCCTATATACAAAAACCGTGTTTTCTCTGAAGAAGTTAGCCTTCCGTGTTCCCCCAACCGGCTGAGTGACGCACCCTTTGGATTACGCTCCGGGGAGCCGAGTTGTTCGACGCCGCCGGCCGGGAGAGACGCGCGGGATTCCCGATGAAGCCCGGCGGCGGGCGTGACATGCGGTCCGAACGCCGCGAGAGGAGTCATGGAAAGTTGGTCAACGGGGTCGGCAAGGAGAGCGACGTAGCCAATTTCGATTCCGCCGAGCTTCACGAATGGCTTGAGTCCCTGAACTACGTTCTTCAAAGCGGCGGTCCGGAAAGCGTCAAAGAGTTGTTGAACGCCCTCTACCTCCACGCCTACCAGCGCGGCGTCCGACTGCCCTTTTCCGCCAACACCCCTTATCTCAACACCATCCCCATCGAAGACCAGCCCCCGTTTCCCGGCAACCGGGAGATCGAGCGGCGCATGAAGAGCCTCACCCGGTGGAACGCCATGGCCATGGTCGTCCGGGCCAACCGGCACGAGGACGGCATCGGCGGACACATCTCCACCTACGCCTCAGCCGCGACCTTGTACGAGATCGGCTTCAACCACTTCTTCCGGGGCAAGGGCGACAACCACGACGGAGACCAAATCTACTTCCAGGGCCACGCCTCGCCGGGCATCTACGCCCGCGCCTTCCTGGAAGGCCGGCTGAGCCGGCAGCAGCTTGAGAACTTCCGCCGCGAGCTGAATCCCGAGGGCGGGCTGTCTTCCTACCCGCACCCCCGGCTGATGCCCGATCTGTGGGAATTCCCGACCGTCTCGATGGGGCTCGCCCCCATCCAGGCCATCTACCAGGCGCGCTTCAACCGCTACCTGGAGGACCGGGGTCTCAAAGAGAACACCGGCGCCAAGGTGTGGGCGTTCCTAGGAGACGGCGAGATGGACGAGCCCGAGGCCCTGGGCGCCATCTCCCTGGCCGCGCGCGCCCGGCTGGACAACCTCATTTTCGTCATCAACTGCAACCTCCAGCGCCTCGACGGCCCGGTGCGCGGCAACGGCAAGATCATTCAGGAACTGGAACGGGCCTTCCGGGGGACCGGCTGGAACGTCATCAAAGTCCTGTGGGGAGAAGACTGGGACCCCCTCTTCGCCAAGGACGGAGACGGCCTGCTGGCGAAGCGGCTGGAAGAGGTCGTGGATGGCTGGTCCCAGAAATACACCGTCCAGGACGGCGCGTTCATCCGCGAGCACCTCTTCGGCGTGGACCCCCGAATTCTGGAGATGGTCGAAGACCTCAGCGACGAGGAGATCCGCAAGATGAGTCGGGGCGGGCACGACCCCGAGAAGGTTTACGCCGCCTACAAGGCCGCCGTCGAGCACAAGGGGTCCCCGACGGTCATCCTGGCGAGGACCATCAAGGGCTACGGCCTCGGCGAGAGCGGCGAGGGGAAGAACATCACCCACCAGCAGAAGAAGATGAACGAAGGCGAGCTCCGCGAGTTCCGCGCGCGCTTCGGCATCCCGATCTCCGACGAGGACGTGGCGGACGCGCCGTTTTACCGGCCCCCCGAGGACAGCCCCGAGATCGTTTACCTGAAAGAGCGCCGCGCGGCCCTGGGCGGCCCCGTGCCGTCGCGCGTCGTCCGGTGCGAGCCCCTCGAGCCGCCGTCCGAGGAGATGTTGGACGAGTTCTACGAGGGCACGGCCGGACGCGGGATGGCCACCACCATGGCCTTCGTCCGGATACTCTCCAAGCTGCTCAAGGACGAGAAAATCGGCAAGCTCATCGTCCCCATCGTCCCCGACGAGGCTCGAACCTTCGGCATGGAGTCCCTGTTCCGGCAGGTCGGGATCTACTCCCACGTGGGACAGAACTACGAGCCCGTCGACGCCGACAGCCTGCTCTATTACAAGGAGGCCCGGGACGGACAGATCCTGGAGGAGGGGATCACCGAGGCGGGCGCGATGTCGTCCTTCATCGCCGCCGGGACGGCCTACGCCACCCACGGCGTCAACGCCATTCCCTTTTACATCTACTACTCCATGTTCGGCTTCCAGCGGATCGGCGACCTGATCTGGGCGGCGGCGGACATGGGGGTCCGGGGGTTTTTGGTGGGCGGAACGGCCGGCCGGACCACCCTGGCGGGCGAGGGCCTCCAGCACCAGGACGGCCACAGCCACCTCCTGGCCTATCCCGTGCCGAACCTGTGCGCGTACGACGCGGCCTTCGCCTACGAGCTGGCGGTGATCATCCGAGACGGCATCCGTCGGATGTATCAGGACCAGGAGGAGATCTTCTACTACCTGACCGTCGAGAACGAGAGCTACCCGATGTCCGCCATGCCGGCGGGCGTGAAAGAGGGCATCCTGAAAGGGATGTACAAGCTCAGCGCCTCGGAGAACGGAAAGACCGGACACCGCGCCCAGCTGTTCGGCTCCGGCGCCATCGTGAACGAGGCGGTCAAGGCCGGGCAAATCCTGGCGGAAAAGTACGGCGTGGCCGCCGACGTCTGGAGCGTGACGAGCCACAAAGAGCTGCGGCGCGACGCGCTCGACGCCGAGCGGTGGAACCTGCTCCATCCCGGCGAGACGCCCCGGATCCCCTACATCACCCGGACCCTTCAGAACGAGCCGGGGGTCTTCGTGGCGGCCTCCGACTATGTGAAAATCCTGCCCGATTCCATCAGCCGGTGGTTCCCGAAGCCGCTGATCTCCCTGGGAACGGACGGATTCGGGTTGAGCGAGAGCCGCGCGGCCCTGCGAGACCACTTCGAGATCGACGCGAGGTACATCACCCTGGCGACGCTGACCGCGCTGATGCGGGAAGGTGAGATCGAACCGGACGTCGTCCGGCGGGCCGTCAAGGACCTGAACATCGATCCCGAAAAACGGAACCCCATGGCCTAGCGGCCGGAACCCATCATGGCGACGGAATTCAAGCTGCCCAGTCTCGGCGAAAACATCGAATCGGGCGACGTCCTGAAAGTCCTGGTGTCCGCCGGGGACAAGATCGAAAAAGAACAGACCGTTGTCGAGCTCGAGACGGACAAGGCCGCCATCGAAGTGCCTTCGCCCGTAAGCGGGATCGTCAGCGCCGTCCACGTCCATGAAGGCGAAAAAGCCGCCGTGGGACAGCTCATCTTGACGGTGGAGGCCGACGGCGCGGCGAAGGACGCGGCCCCGCCCGGGCCGCCGGAAGCGCCTTCCCCCCCCGACCCCCCCGAGGCGGCCAAACCTCAAGCGGCGCCGCCGGAAGCGGAAGCCGCCGCCGAAACGCCCGCTCTCCCTGACGATGACGAGGGGGTTTCCGTCGCGGCGACGCCCTCGATCCGGCGTCTGGCGCGCGAGATCGGCGTCGACCTCCGGGCCGTGAAAGGGACCGGACGCGGCGGCCGCCTCTCCATCGCAGACGTCAAGGCGCACGCCAAATCGGCCCTTGAGGGAAAAGGCGCGGCCCCGACGGGCGCGGCGGGCCCCGTCCCCCCCGTCCCGCTCCCGGATTTCACGAAGTGGGGAAAGGTCGAGCGCAGGCCCATGTCCGGCGTCCGGCGGGCAACGGCCGCGCACCTGTCGAGCGCATGGGCGACGATCCCCCACGTGACGCAGTCCGACAAGGCCGACATCACCGCGCTCGAAAAACTGCGCAAACGCTACGGGAAGAAGGCCGAAGCCGCGGGCGGAAAGCTGACGGTCACGGCAATCATCCTGAAGCTGCTCGCCTCGGCCCTGAAGGTCTTTCCCCAGTTCAACGCCAGCGTGGACACCGCCAACGAAGCCGTGATCTACAAGGAATACGTCCACATCGGCGTCGCGGTCGATACCGAGCGGGGCCTGCTGGTGCCGGTCATCCGGGACGTGGACCGGAAGAACATCATCCGGCTTTCCGTCGAACTGAGCGAGGCCGCCGGGAAGGCCAGAGAAGGGAAGCTGTCCATCGACGAAATGCGGGGCGGCTCGATGACCATCACCAACCTGGGCGGGGTCGGGGGGACGCACTTCACGCCGATCATCAACGCGCCCGAGGTCGCCATCCTGGGGGTCTCCCGCGGCGTCTTCGAGCCCGTCCACGTCGACGGGGAATTCCAGCCGCGTCTCATGCTCCCCCTGTCCCTGTCCTACGACCACCGCCTGATCGACGGGGCCGACGCCGCGCGCTTCCTGCGGTGGCTGGCCGAGGCCCTGGAGAACCCCTTCCTGGCCTTCCTGGAAGGGTAATCCCTACATGAGCGAAGAATCCGGCGCGACAGAAGTGGCCGTCCTCGGAGGCGGACCGGGCGGGTACGCGGCGGCGTTCCGGGCCGCGGACCTCGGCAAGCGGGTGGCCCTTATCGATGAGGGCGAGAACCCGGGGGGCGTTTGCCTGTACCGGGGCTGCATCCCGTCCAAGGCTTTGCTCCACGTGGCCAAGGTGATCGCCGAATCCCGCGAGGCCGCCGCGTGGGGCGTCGAGTTCCCGGACCCCAAGATCGACCTGAACAGGATGCGCGCCTGGAAAGAGGACATCGTGACGAAGCTGACCGCGGGCGTGGGGCAGCTCTCCAAGGCCCGGGGCGTCCGCTTCGTCCGGGGCCGGGGGAAATTCCTCGACGCCCGGACGCTGCGGGTCGAGCGGTCCGCAGGCGGCCAAGAGGACATTCCTTTCGAGCGCGCCGTCGTCGCCGCCGGCTCCCGGCCCTTCATCCCTCCGGGCCTTTCGCTGGAATCGGACCGGCTCATGGATTCGACCTCCGCGCTGGCGCTGAAAGACGCCCCCGAGTCCCTCCTGGTCGTCGGCGGGGGATACATCGGCCTCGAGCTGGGCAGCGTGTACGCCGCCCTGGGCGCCCGGGTGACGGTCGTCGAGATGACCGGAGGCCTGCTGCCCGGGGCCGACCGGGACATGGTCAACATCCTCGCCAAGCGGCTGGGGAAAACCCTTCACGCCGTCCTGCTCAACACGAAGGTCGCCGAGATGAAAGCGGTGAAGGGCGGCATTCAGGCCCGGATCGAGGGCGAAGGCTCGGGGCCGGCGGAGGCGGTGTTCGAAAAAATCCTGGTCGCCGTGGGGCGCAAGCCCAATTCGGGCGGGTTGGGGCTGGAGAACACGAAGGTCGAGATCGACGAGAAGGGATTCATCAAAACGGACGCCCAGCGGCGGACGGCGGAAGGCAACATCTTCGCCATCGGCGACGTGGCGGGCGAGCCCATGCTCGCGCACAAGGCCACGCACGAAGGCCGGGTGGCGGCGGAGGCGATCGCGGGCGCAAAGGCGGCCTTCGAGCCGGCCGCCATTCCCGCCGTGGTCTTCACCAACCCGGAGATCGCCTGGTGCGGCCTCACCGAGACCGCGGCCAAGGCGGAGAAGATCCCCGTTAAAGTGGCCCGCTTCCCCTGGGCGGCTTCGGGCAGGGCCCAGACCCTGGGACAGAGCGACGGCGTCACGAAGCTTGTCATCGACCCCGAGACGGAGCGGGTCCTGGGCGTCGGCATCTGCGGGAGCGGCGCGGGGGAGTTGATCGCCGAGGGCGTCCTGGCGGTGGAGATGGCCGCCCTGGCGGCGGACGTGGGCCTGAGCATTCATCCGCACCCCACGCTCTCGGAGACCCTCATGGAATCCGCCGACGTCTTCTTCGGCACGAGCACGCACGTTTATCGGCCGAAGCGGAGATAATCGCCGGTCCCGGCCGCATCACGGCGCCGGCGCCCGGCGGCCCGATTCCAATCCGGGCGACGTCTTCCGCGATCCCGCTCGGTGGGTGTATATTGAACAGCGTGGGACCGCCGGCATGGGCGGCGGAGGCGACTGAAACCCATTCCATCGAAATACTGGAGAAAGCGCATGAAATTCTTCCTGGACACGGCGGACGTCGAGGAAATCAGCGAAGGCGTGGACCTGGGGCTGATCGACGGCGTGACGACGAACCCCAGCCTCATCGCCCGAGAGGGCAAGGACTACCGGAAGGCCCTGGAGGAGGTCTGCGCGGTGTGCGAGGGGCCGGTGAGCGCCGAGGTCCTGAGCGAGGACTTCGAGGGGATGCTCGTCGAGGGGCGCGACCTGTTCCGGATCGCCGACAACATCGTGGTCAAAGTCCCCCTGGGCCCGCCGGGACTCAAGGTCACGCGAAGGTTCAGCGATGAGGAGATCCCGGTCAACGTCACGCTGTGCTTCTCGGCCAACCAGGCCCTCCTGGCAGCCAAAGCGGGGGCGGCGTACATCAGCCCCTTCGTCGGCCGACTGGACGACATCAGCCACTCAGGCATGGAGATGGTCGAGGAGATCCTCGCCATCTACGACAACTACGACTTCGAGACCAAGGTCCTCGTCGCTAGCGTCCGGAACCCCATCCACGTCCTGCAGGCCGCCCTGGCCGGCGCCGACGTGGTGACATTGCCCTTCGCCGTCCTGAAGCAGTTGCTCCACCATCCCCTGACAGACAAGGGACTCAAAAAATTCCTGGCGGACTGGAAGGCGGCGAACCGCAACTTCATGACGGAAGAGGCGGAAGAACGTTAAGGAAGCGATATGCCCATCTACGAATATGCGTGCGCCGATTGCGAGGCGGAGTTCGAGAAGCTGATCATGGGCGCCCCGGAGGGAAACGGCGCCGGGGAAGCGGTCACCTGCCCGTCCTGCGACTCGGCCTCGGTAGCCAAAAAGTTCTCCAGCTTCGCCGTGAAATCGGATTACGTCCCCATCTCCACGGCCCCCGGCAAGCCGGCCGGAGGCGGCGGGGGCTGCTGCGGGGGGTTCTGCGGCTGCGGCTAGGGGCCGCTTCGGCCAGCCGTCTACAACCTTCCGCGCTTGTTCGCCGGGGCGGCGATTCGACCCGGCGGCTTGTGGCGTCATCGCCCGGCGGGCCGGAAGCCCGCCTGCCCCGTTCACGTGGCCCGAAGGACGCATCGCGTTGTCCTGCGGGCCTTTTTTTCGTCCTGCCATGATGAACGCCCACTCCAGCGCCGTCGTCGAGGCGAAAGACCTCGTGAAGCGGTTCGGCGATTTGACCGCCGTGGACCGGATCGGGTTCGAGGTCCGGCCGGGGGAGTGCTTCGGCTTCCTCGGCCCCAACGGCGCCGGGAAGACCTCGACGCTGAAGATGATCCATTGCGCCTCGCCGGTGACGGAGGGGACGTTGCGCGTCCTGGGGATGGACGTCCGAACGTCGGCGAGGGCGATCAAGCAGCAGCTCGGCGTCGTCCCCCAGGAGACCAACCTGGACCCGGACCTTCCGGTCCGGCGGAATCTGCTGACCTATGCCCGGTACTTCGGCCTTCCCCGGGCCGTGGCCGCGGAGCGGGCCGACCGTCTCCTCGAGACCCTCGAGCTGGCGGGCCGGGCGAACGCCGGGGTGGACGTCCTTTCGGGCGGGATGAAGCGGCGTCTCCTCATCGCCCGGGCGCTTGTCCACGAACCGAAGCTCCTGATCCTGGACGAGCCCACGACCGGTCTCGACCCGCAGGCCCGCCACCTCATCTGGCAGCGCCTCCGGCGATTGAAATGCGAGGGGGTCACCCTCCTCCTGACGACGCACTACATGGAAGAAGCCGCCCAGCTCTGCGACCGGATCGTCGTGATGGATCAGGGAAAGGTCTTGGTCGAAGGCAACCCGGGGGAGCTGGTCGATCGGGAAGTCGGCCGGGAGGTGGTCGAGCTGCGGGTGGAGGAGGCGGAGGAGGACCGTGTCCTGGCGGCCGTCACCGGCAACGATTTCAAGCGCGAGCGGTCCGGGGACACGCTGTACCTTTACACCGAGCGCGCGCTCGAGATCATGGGCCGGCTGAAGGCGGCGGGCTTCCGGCGGCTGCTCTACCGGCCGGCCTCGCTGGAGGACCTGTTCCTGAAGCTGACGGGCCGGGAGCTGCGGGAGTGAACGGGGCCTCTCTCCTTCCCGACGTCTCGATGGGCGTGTTCCGCGTCTGGCGGCGGAACCTGGACTCCTTCCGGGGGTACTACCTGGCGGCCATGGTGGCGAACGTCGGCGAGCACCTCATCTACCTCCTGGGGATGGGGATCGGCGTGGGCGCCTACGTCCGGCTCGGCGGGGACGCCTCGTACCTCCAGTTCATCGCCCCCGGTCTGGTGGCGTCCTCTGCCATGTGGTCCTCGTCCATGGAGTGCACCTACGGCGCGTTCACCCGGATGAACGAGCAGAAGACGTACGACGCCGTCCTGGCCACGCCCTGCTCGGTGGCGGACGTGGTCCTGGGCGACATCCTGTGGGGCGGATGCCGCGCCGTCATGAGCGCCTTCACGATGCTGATCGTCATGGCGGTCTTCGGCCTCATCGGCTCGCCGCTGTTCCTTTGGATCCTTCCGCTCATGTTCCTGACCGGCCTGGTCTTCTCCGCCCTGGGGATGATGGCCACGTCCCTCTCTCCCTCTTATTTCTTTTTCAACTACCACTTCACGATCGTCGTCACGCCGATGATCTTCCTCTCGGGGATCTTCTTTCCCCGCGAAGGCGTCGGCGCGGCCTTCGGCGCGTTCACGTGGCTCCTTCCGCTGACCCACGCGGTGGAGGGCGCGCGCGCCCTCAACGAGGGACGGTTTTTCTGGACGGCGCCGAGGGCGATGGCCTGGCTCGCCGTCGCGGCGGTGATCCTGATCCCGGCGGCGGTCCGGATGATCCGCGGGCGAATCGTCAAATGACGGATCGCGGCGTCGGCCGGAGCGATGCGACACGAACCGTCTGGCGGCCGGGCGTTCCCCTCGACCTGGACGCCACCGTCGTCCGGTTCACCGTCTCGTCCGACGAGGCCGTCAACCGGTATGATGGAGAGGTCTTCGAGCGGGTTCTGGAGGGAGAGGACGGAGGGCTTTACCGGCTGCGCGTCCGCTCCGGGGGCTCGGACCCGGAACGCCCGCGCCTCGGCATCGAGATCCATCCGGCCGCCCGGGACCGGAAAGTCCTCGCCGGATTGCGGAAGACCCTCTTCCACATCCTTGCGGTGGACGATGACCTGGAAGCCTTCGGACGCGTCGCGGCGAAGGACCCGGTGCTACGCCCCGTTGTCCGGAAGTTTCGGGGGCTTCGGCTGGCCCGCGTGCCCACGCTCTTCGAGGCCCTGGTGACGGCGGTGACGGCCCAGCAGGTGAACCTCGCCTTTGCCGGGACCGTCCGGGCGCGCGCGGTGCGGGCCTACGGGAAGAAGCTGGTCGTGGACGGAGCGGCGCACTACGCCTTCCCGTCGCCCGCGGCCATGGTCCGCGCGACCGAGACCCGCTTCCGGAAGATGAAGTTCAGCGGCGCGAAGGCGCGGACCCTCATCGGCCTGGCCGGGGCCTTCGCCTCCGGGGAGATGGACGGCGTCGTGAGGCTGCCGACGCCCGAGGCCGTCGAGCGGCTGACCCGCCTCAAAGGGATCGGCCGCTGGACGGCGGAGACGGCGCTCCTGCGCGGGGCCGGACGGCTGGACGCCTTCCCGGCGGAGGACCTGGGGGTCCGAAAGATCATCGCGGAATTCTACGGGGGCGGGATCGCCTCCGCCCGCTCGCCCAAGGCCCAAGGGGACGCCGCCCGAAAGGTCGCCGAGCGCTGGGGACGGTTCGCCCCGTACGCGATGACGTATCTCTTTCACGCCAAGCGGACGGGGGTGGGGGGGGATGCGATAGGCGGCCCGGCGGGATAGAATCATCCGGTCCGCGGATATCCAAGCCGGATCAAACTTCCGGGGGGGGCCGGCCCCCGCCCCCCCCCGCCCGGGATGAGCATGTGAGGGTTTTGTCCGGTCATCCGTATTTCCGGAGAACGGCCGAATGGTGACGCGCAAGGACATGGAGGCGTTGGAGGCGGAGACGCTGGCCCCGTACGCCACCCGCTCGGGCGAATCCCAGGGGCGAAAACACCCCGAGGAGGAGCACCCCTTCCGGACGGCCTTCCAGCGCGACCGGGACCGGATTATCCACTCCCGCGCCTTCAGACGCCTCGAGTACAAGACGCAGGTGTTCGTCTACCACGAGGGGGATCACTACCGCACCCGCCTGACGCACACCCTGGAGGCCGTTTCCCTGGCGCGGGTGATCGCCCGCGCGCTGCGCCTGAACGAGGACCTGGCCGAGGCCATCGCCCTGGCGCACGACCTGGGCCATCCGCCCTTCGGCCATTCGGGCGAGTCCGTCCTGGACCGGATCATGGGCGATCACGGCGGCTTCGAGCACAACCTCCAGGGGCTCCGCGTCGTGGAGCTGTTGGAAGACCGGTATCCGGATTTTCCGGGGCTGAACCTGACCTGGGAAACCCGGGAGGGGATCCTGAAGCACAACTCCCCGTCCGACACCCCCGGGGCGCGGGAGCTTCATCCGGAGCTTGATCCGGACCTCTCCTCCAGCCTGGAGGCCCGGATCGCCGACCTCTCGGACGAGATCGCCTACAACAACCACGACATCGACGACGGGCTGACCTCCGAGCTCCTGCGCCCGGAGGACCTGGAGGAGGTGGACCTGTGGCGGGAGACCTTTCACTCCGTCCGGCGGGGGCATCCGGATTCGTCGATGCGCGTCCTTAAGCACCAGACGATCCGGGGGATCATCAACCGGTTCGTGACCGACGTCATCGAGCACACCGCCGCCCGCCTCCGGCGGCTAGGGATCGAGACGCCGGAGGACGTCCGGGCCTGCCGGGAGCCCCTGGTCTGCTTCAGCCCGGAGATGGAGAAGAAAAAGAAGCGCCTCAAGGATTTTCTCTTCCGGCGGATGTACCGCAACTACCGGGTCGTCCGGATGGAGGACAAGACCGATCGCATCCTCACCGACCTCTTCGGGGCCTACCTGCACCGGCAGGAGCAGCTTCCCCCCCGGATCTACGAGAAGTGCCGGGCGGGGGTCCCCGAGCGCGTGATCTGCGATTACATCGCCGGGATGACGGACCGCTTCGCCCAGGACGAGCACCGCAAACTCTTCGACCCGCACGCCCGGGTGTAAATCCGCCGCACAGAGAGACCCCGGTTCAGGGGCGAGCGGTGGAGGCGGCGCGGCACTTTCGTTCCAACCGCCGAATCCGCCCTCTCCCCGTTCCTCCCCCCAAAAAAGGTCGGCGGACAAAAAAAGGCCCCGGAGCCAAGAGAGCCTCCGGGGCCTTATTCCAGTCATCGACGCGCCGCCTGGACGCGCCCGGACCGGCCCGCGCTACCGCACTTTGTCGCCGAGTTTCGCCTTGATGGCCGGCCACTGCGGGAGGAAGCGGTTGGTGTACATGTTGTTCGTCGGAATGCGCCTCTTCAGCTTCCCGAGCGTCGTGAGGATCTCAACGGTTTTGTCCATCTTCGCGTGGTCCACGTACCCCAAACCGTGACGCCGGGTGCCGTCGTCCCACAGGTACTCGAGCATGATCGCGAAGTGCTCTCGGATGATGTCCTCGCTCATGGCCGGCGCGTACTTGAGGAAGTTCTTAATCGTGTCGTCCACGTTGATCGTTGACCAGGCGAAGGCGTCCATGAGGGACTTGACGATGTTCTTGATGAACTTCGCGCGATTCTTCATGTCGGGATCGCGGACGATGACGCCGTTATTATAAATGTTGACGCCCCATTCCCCGTAATTGAAATAGCCGATCGACATTCCTCTCTCGGCGGCCTTTGGAAGGGCGGTGGGCAGCTCGGTGGCGTACCACAGGGCCACGTCCGTCCTTCCGGTCAGGAGGGAGGGGAGGACCGACCCATAACCCATGTCGATCCACTTGACCCCCTTTATTTTGTTGGCTTCGGCAAAGGCCGGGAAGACGACGCGAACGGCGTTGCCGACCGGTGCGCCGATGCTGGCGCCCGATATGTCTTTGGGCGTCTTGAAGCCCTTCTTTTTCAAGAAAGCCGCAACCATGATTGTCTTGGCGTGAACCATGGCGACCTGCGTGACCTTGAAGTTGCTGTTGGCCCGGCCGTTGACCAGCGAGCCGGCGTCGGCGAATCCGATGTCTCCGACTCCGGAGGCGATGTCCTTGATGGTTCTACCCGAGCCGAAGCCCCGCTTGTAAGTCACGTCAATGCCGTACTTTTTGAAATAACCCATGTCCTTGGCCACGTAGAAAGGCGCGTGCTTTCCGTAGATGATCCAGTCCAGCAGGAAAGTCGTCTTTTGCGCGCCCGCCTGTGAAGCCAGCCCTCCGAGCAAGAATAAGCACACCGCCAAGGCGATTCCGTGTTTCCTCATCGAAATTTTCCCCTCCATTCCACAGGGTTGTCCCAATGTCGCCTTCCGGGGAGATCCCGGAAAGGCCTTTCCGGCCAACGAGGACCACTCTCTATTTTTCTCTTCCCTTTCAGGCTAAGGCTAGTTTTACCGCACTTTGCAACATGTCACAACTCCAATCGGGCGAACGAGTTCAGGGTCAAGGCAAAAGGGGATGTTGCTCCGGCCTCCGAGCGCTCACCCGTCTCGGCCGCGCTCGATCTCCAGAATCACGGTCTCCGCATCGGCGACGGCCCCCGGTTTGCCGAGCCGGACCTTGATCCGCTCCAGTGGAAAACGCGACAGGCAAAGTCCCGCGACCTCTTCGGCCAACTCCTCCATCAATCGGCAGCCGCTCGCCTCGACGTGCGCCTTCACCTCCGCCGCCACCCGGGCGTAATCGACGAAGGGCTCATCCGAGCCTCTCGGGACCGTAGGGTCGAGCGGGAACTCCAGGTCGATCACCACGGGCCTCGGAGCCTCGCGCTCCCAGTCATACACCCCGAGGATGCACCGGGCTTCCAAGGCCCGAATGATGAATCGGTCCCGCTTCAAGACCTCGCTCCACGCCGGGTGTCGAAAAAACCGAATCGCGCCCCACCCTTCCCGCTCACGATTCCACCTGGAAGACCCGACTCGGCTCAAGGCCCCCTGGTTTCCGTTGGACGCGATTTCGCTTCGGTTATAATATGTAAATCATGGCCGATAAAGAGAAGGCGCACATTGAACCGGTGGAAGACGGGGGCTTCATCCGGCTCCCGGAGGAAGTCCTGAGCGCCTTGGGCCTGTCCCCCGGCAAGGAGGTCAAGATCCGCCTGGCGGGGAACCGCGTGACGATCGAGCGGCACATCGAGGACCCTTTCGCCGAGTACCGGAACCGGCCGGAGGCGCCCAGCATGGACACCCTGATCCAGGCCGAGGCCAGGAAAAAAGACGCGGTGGCGAAAGCATTCGAAGAACGCCTCAAGGAAAAACCGGAGTATTCCCCCGAAGACCACCCCGACTTCTGGCGGTAGACCGGGGGCGCGTGGGTCCCCGCGCGGCTTCAATCCCCAACCAAACGCCTCTCCACAAATAAGGAGAACCCCTAATTCCCGGCGCGGCGGGCCGAAGATCCGGGCTCAATCACTGCCTTCCGCGGGCCTCCAAGGTTTCACCCCCGGCCGACGAGGATGGCCCGGGATATCGCTGCGCAGAGCCGGTTGCGCTCCTGGACGAGGCGCGCCCGGAGCGCCTTCCATTCTCCGCTCTCCGGATCCAGACGGTTCAGCGCGAGCGAGCGCCGCGGGCCGGGCAGGACGCCCCGGTTCCCTCCGGCGTCGCGGCCGAAGGGGCCGTTCTCCGTATAGAGGGCCGGGTTGAGCAGGTGGCACATGTTCAGCATCTTCCGGTTCAGGTCGCCGGCCTCCATCTCCGCGTGCTCCTCCTCGCGATCCTCCAGGACGACGACCAGCTCCTTGACCGCCTCTCCGGCCTCCCCGAAGTCGAACGCACCGCCCACTTCCTTCTGGAGGACCTGCAGCTCCCCCCAGAGGACGTCGGCGACCGTCATCATGTCGAGCGGCGCGCGGGGATGGGCGCACAGGTCGAAGAGGGCGTTCGCGTAAAAGCCCGTGCGCTCGACCAGGTCGTTTTGATTCATCTCATCCGGTCCCTGGGCCATTGAAGGCGGCAGAAATGAAATACAGGGCAGGCCCACGCCCAGGAAGCCCCCGTCGGCGTCTCTTGGAAGGGGGGCGGGTTCGGCCTCGTGTCCCCCCGCCCGCTCGACCATGGAGCGCCCCCAGTCCGCCAGCTCGGCCGTTGCATAGGGCTCGTAGCCGGAACACGAGCGGCCGCCGAGCGGGTCCACGTTGAAGTAGGCCAGGCAACGGCTGCGCAGGAGATCGAAATGGCTGTCCGCGTACCATTCGGCGGGCCCGAAGCCGACCTCACCGCCGCCGTTCCACCAGGCGACGCGCACGCCATGGCTCAGCTCGTTTCTGTGCCGATGAAGCAGGCGGGCCATCTCCACCAGGAATGAGGCGTCCCCGCGACCCCCGGCCAGGACGAAAAGGGCTGTGCCTCCATCGGGAACGATGTTCGTCATGGGGAAGCGAATCCGCCGCCAATCCCCCGGGGCGTCCGGATCGGAAGGGGGGACATAGACGTCGCACTCGTGAATCGTCACCGGGAGGCCCCGGGATTCCAGTTCGGTCCGGATGTAGGCCAGCGCCGCCTCTGCGCCCTCCGGCCCGCCGCGCCGCTCCCACGCGCGGCTCTCTTCGAGGCGCCCCCGGAGCCGGTCCTCGTTCAGGTCATCCGAAATCGCGGGAACGGGCCGGTCGTCGAACCTTCCCTGTCCGTGGCTCCGGCCGGCGTCGTGGGAGTGTCCATGACCTTGATGACGGCCGTTGTCGGCCGTGTTGCGATTCATGATGGCAACCCCTTCGAAATTGAGTTGTTTGGTGATCCGCATCTTACTCGACCCGCGTGACAAATGTCTTCGGGACGGGGCCCGCACGGAAGGGTTCAGGATTTGACACGGCGATTGATCCGGTGGGAGAATCTAGCGCGCATCATCACTGTTTCAAAGACATGAGGGCCAGCCATATGCCGCCGAAATACAAAGCCGGAGATCGGATTCGAGTCCAGAAACAGGTCCGGTGGGGGCACATCCGGACGCCGCTTTTCGTTCTCGGAAAACGAGGCCTCGTGGACAATTTGCGTGGCGAGTATCCCGATCCCGAGAAGCTGGCGTACGGGATGGACGGCTTGCCCCCCATTCCCCTTTACTGCATCAAGTTCGATTACCTCGAGGTGTGGGGCGAAAGCTGTCCCGAGAGCGCGAAGAACGACAAAATGCACATCGATATCTACGAGCACTGGCTGGACACGGATTAAGGCGTAGGCCTACGCGCCTCGGGGCTGCCGTGGATTTTTGAAAAAACCGGTTGCCGGCGGGAGAAGGGGGGGAACGATGAATCAGAAAGACCGCCCACCTTGGGGGGACGAGTTCAAGCCCGATGTCCCGCCCCAATACGACGACACCGCTGATTTCTCCAAATCTCTTTATAACAAGACCCACGCGCCGGTCCCCCACAACAAAAACGACCACAGACACCTCGACCTGGAACACCACGGGCTGACCTACTAGGAGCAGCGGATAGCCGCCCTCGGGCGATTGCTCGTCGAGAAGGGGGTCATCACCCTGGACGAGATGCGGCGTTGCGGCGAAGAGACGTTGGCGCAAAACATCACCGTCGGGGCCAGGGTGATCGCAAGGGCCTGGGTGGACCCGGACTTCAAGCAAAGGCTCCTCGAGGACGGCACGAAGGCCTGCTCAGAGTTCGGCATCCACATGGAAGAGACCGGCAACCCTGCGAGCTTGTGGCCTATGAGCAGACGGACGACGTTCACTGGGTGGTGGTGTGCACGCTTTGCTCCTGCTATCCCAGGGCGGTGTTGGGCCAGCCGCCGCACTGGTACAAGAGCACGGCCTACCGGAACCGCGTCGTGGTCGACCCGCGCGGGGTCCTGAAGGACGAGTTCGGGACGGTCGTCCCCGACGACGTGGAGATCCGCGTCATCGACAGCACCGCCGACACCCGGTTTCTCATCATCCCGAAACGTCCGGAAGGAACCGAGGGGATGAGCGAGGAAGATCTGGCCGAACTGGTCACGTGTGAATCGGTCGTCGGCGTGGCCCCCGCCAAATTACCGGGACAGGCCCGCGAGAGTTCTCACTCTTAAGCCCGGGACATTGCGTGGACGTCGAAGCGCGGGCGCAGTTTGATCCCCCCCGAAGACTGCCGAAAGCGCATGAGCGGCTCCTGACCCTCCTCCAGGGCAAAGCCGACACCGGCTGGGCCGGTCCCACGAACTGCGGGGACTGGACCTTCGCACAACTCACCGCCCACCCCATCATCAACGCGAAATTCCTGGCCGAATCCGTCCGGGTTTGTCTCGACGAATCAACAAGCCGCCCAAATCCCGGTGACCCCAAACAGGGGGTGGGAGCGGAGCCCGGCGAGATGCCCGCGGCGGCCCCTCCCCCCCCGGACCCGCCCCTGCCCTTCGGCGTGGCCGACCTGCCGGCCTTCAACGACTGGCGCGGCGAAGAAACGACCCGTCTCGTCGATGGCGGACCGGCGCTCCTCCTGTCGGAATTCGAAGAATCCGCGTCCAACCTGCAAACGCAAATCCGGCGAATTCAGCACGAGAATGCCTCCATCCCGTTCTGGCACCCGTCCGGCGAGGGGAGGCTCGGCTACATCCCGACGTTCAGGCTGCTCGAGCTTCAGCTCCACGGCTGGGACATGCGCGTGATGGAAGACCCCGGCGCCCGCCTCGACGAGGAGGTCCTTCCGCTTTTGACGGACCGCCTTCCGCTCATGCTCGGCCGGTATGCGCGGCTGCGAAGCCGGCCGGACCACCCGCGCATCCGCGTGCGGATCATCCTGACGGACCCGGCACGGAACTTTCTTCTGGATTGGCGGGGTCCGGAGAGCCGGGCGGCCATCGACGACGGCGGGCCCGTGGCCGCGACGCTTACGGGACAGTCAGAGATCTTCGTCCGGCTGGTCGGCGGGCGGGCGGGCTCGTTTCACGTCCTCGGGGACGCCGCGGCGGGAAACGCCCTGGCGGAGGTCCTGTTCCGGCCGCTGAAGTATCTTTAAACTGTCCGTGAAAACCGACGGTCGGGCATCGACGACGTCCGGGGTGTGGTTTACCGCTCGCTGGCGGACCAAAAATCAAGCCGAAGGGGGTCTGTAAGCCGGGTTCTGTACCCCGCCGAAGGCGGGGCCGCGGCCATTCATCTAGGACCACGGTTGCCCGCGGCCTCGAGCGGCCTACCCGGAAGCATCGGACGAGCAGCCCTCGGGCGCTTCCCTATTTGGCCTTGCTCCGGGTGGGGTTTACCGAGCCGGCCCGGTCACCCGGGCCGCTGGTGAGCTCTTACCTCACCGTTTCACCCTTGCCGGCCCCCGGAAACCGGGGACGTAGGCGGTCTGCTCTCTGTGGCACTTTCCCTGGGGTTCGCCCCCTGGAGGGCTCCCCCGGTGGGCGTTACCCACCACCCCGCTCTGTGGAGCCCGGACTTTCCTCCCGCGCGTGTAACACGCCGGCGGCCGCGCAACCCCCTCCGGCTTTGAAAACCTTTCCAATGAAGCAACCTCTCCTTTAATTTATGTCCTTCAAAATTTTACTTCACCCTAATTACCTGGACCCCTCCCAGGGGCTGGGAACCCCCCTCGAAAACTTTTGCGACCGAGCCGGAGGCTCGGCCTTCCCCGCGCTCGGAGGATCAGAGATAAAAGCGGGTCCGTCAAGCGCGGCCAACGCCCCTACTTGCTATTTCCG
>JASLXW010000189.1 GCA_030740135.1 Nitrospinota bacterium | reverse complement strand
ACCGTGTTCAACGCCCTCACCGGGCTCCGGCAGCACACCGGGAACTGGCCCGGCAAGACCGTGAGCCGGGCGGAAGGCGGATTCCTCTACGGGGGGAACAGGTACAAGCTGGTGGACCTGCCCGGGAGCTATTCGCTGCTCTCGGCCGGCTACGACGAGGAGATCGCCCGCGACTTCATCCTCTTCGGCCGGCCGGCCGTGACTGTTATTGTGGCCGATGCCAACCGCCTCGAGCGCAACCTCAACCTGGTCCAGCAGGTCCTGGAGATCACGGATCGCGCCGTCGTCTGCCTGAACCTGATGGACGAGGCGAAACGGCACGGCCTGAGCGTGGACGATCGCCGCCTGGCGCGGGATCTGGGCGTGCCCGTGGTGCCGACGGCCGCCCGCTACGGCGAGGGCCTTGAGCGGCTCAACCAGGCCATCGCCGACGTGGCCACCGGGCGGGTGGTCTGCAAGCCGCGCCGGATCGGCGTACGATCGCCAGCCTTGAAGCATGCCGTCCAGCGCCTCTCCGGCCAGGTCGAAAAGGTTTTCCCCGGGCTTGCGAACGCGAATTGGGTCGCCCTCCGTTTGCTGGACGGCGATGAGCGCATCACGCAGGCGGTTCGGGAGGGCGAGCTGGGGTCACTCCGGCGGCGGGAGCCCGAGCTGCGGGAGCCGCCGACCCGCGAGGCCGCGCCGGTCGCGACTCGGGAAGGTGCGCGCGCCGACGGCGCCGGGATCCTCTCCGCGGCGTCAACCCTGCGGTGGAAGGCGCCCGACTTTCACGAATCGCTCGTGGAGGATGTCTATGCCGAGGCCGCCCGGCTCGCCGACCGGGCGGTGACGCGGAGCGATGAGAAGCAGCGATTTGACCTGGACGGGGCCATCGACCGCCTCGTGACCAGCCGGAAGCTCGGGTTCCCGGTCATGGTCCTGCTTCTGACGGGGGTCTTCTGGGTCACCATCATCGGGGCCAACACGCCCTCGAAGTGGCTCGCCTGGCTGTTCCTCGACATCCTCCATCCGATGCTCAAGGGCGGCGCCGCGGCCGTCGGCATCCCGTGGTGGATCGATGGGCTCTTGATCGACGGCTTGTACCTGGCCGTGGCCTGGGTGGTGAGCGTCATGGTGCCGCCGATGGCCATCTTCTTCCCGCTGTTCACCCTCCTGGAGGATTTCGGCTATCTGCCGCGCGTGGCCTTCAACCTGGACCACCTGTTCAAGCGGGTGGGGGGGCACGGCAAACAGGCCCTGACGATGTCGATGGGGTTTGGGTGCAACGCCGCCGGGGTCATCGCCGCGCGCATCATCGAGAGCCCCCGCGAGCGGCTGATCGCCATCATCACGAACAACTTCGCCCTGTGCAACGGGCGCTGGCCGACCCAGATCCTGATCGCCTCGATCTTCCTCGGGGGGCTGGCGCCGGCCTACTTGGCCGGGTTGATCTCCGCCCTGTCCGTGGGGGCGGTGGCCGTCCTGGGCGTCCTCCTGACCTTCGTCGCTTCCTGGCTGCTCTCGCGGACGCTGCTTCGGGGGGAGGTGTCCACCTTCAGCCTCGAGTTGCCGCCCTACCGGCCGCCGCGCGTCCTCCAGACGCTGTACACCTCGGTGATCGACCGCACACTGTGGGTTTTGTGGAGAGCGGTGATCTTCGCGCTGCCGGCGGGGGGGGCCATCTGGATCATCTCGAACGTCTCCGTCGGCGGCGCCAGCCTGGCCGAGCACGCCATCGCGTGGCTCCAACCCCTCGGCCTGCTGATCGGGCTCAGCGGGGTCATCCTGCTGGCCTACGTTGTCGCCGTCCCGGCCAACGAGATCGTCATCCCGACGATCCTGATGCTGACCGTCCTGACGGCCGATATGGCCGGGGTGGGGGAAGGGGCCGGGGTGATGTTCGAGCTCGAGACCCAGGCGGCCACGGCCAAGATGCTCAAAGCCGGCGGTTGGAACTTGCTGATGGCCGTCAATCTGATGCTCTTCAGTCTCGTCCACAACCCATGCTCGACCACCATCTATACGATCTGGAGGGAGACGCGAAGCGTGAAGTGGACCACGATCTCGGCCCTGCTGCCTCTGGTCATGGGATTCGCACTCTGCTTCGTGGTGGCCCAGGTATGGCGGATCGTCACCGGCGCCGCCTACTGAGGGCTTCTCGCAATTTTTTACGTCCGAGGTTAGCCTGCATATCTCACAAAGAAAATCTTGAACCTCGGATGGGCCGGTCCACTGGTCGGCTCCCGCACCCGCCCGAAATAACTGCACGCCTGAAATTTTCACACATTGAGGCTAGAATCATCACATAGGAAGGCCCGGCGTCCTTCACCTCGAGGAATCAAGAAAACCGCCGGACGGTGTGGACGAAAGCGAAAAGAGTCGCTCGGGGGAATCCCATGGAACTTCGGAACACTTTGTGCGCCCCCCACTGCGGCAACCATCCCTGCGCCCTGCGGGTCCAGGTCCGCGACGGCATTCCGGCCGGGTTGAAGGCGCACCCCCACCTGAAGTTCCCGCCCTGCATCAAGGGCTTTCAGCTCATCGACCGGCTGAATCATCCGGACCGGGTCCTGCATCCCATGAAGCGGGTCGGCGCCCGAGGCGCCGGCGACTGGGAGCGCGTCTCCTGGGAGACCGCCCTCGACCTGGTGGCCGAAGGATTGGAAAGGGCCAAGGCCCGCTCCGGCAACCGGTCCGTCGCGCTCTACAACTACGTCGGCCAGCACAGCATGCCGGGAGGGATGAAGGGGGCGAAGTTCACGATCCACGCCCTGTTGAACCGCTGGGGAGGGTTCGTCCCCGCCAACGAGCGGGGGGACCTCTGCTGGGGGGCGTACATCCAGGCCTCGGCCGCGCTTTACGGGTCTTGGCACGTCTCGCTTCCCCCGGACGAGGAGTGCGACGCCGTCGTCGTCTGGGGCTATAACCCGCTGGAGACAGGCGTCCGGGGACCGGCCCAGTCCCTGAAACGGGCCAGGCGGAAGGGGACGAAGCTCATCTTCGTCGACCCCGTGCGCACGCTGTCCGTTCAACGCCTGGCGGACCATCACCTGCCCGTCCGGCCGGGAACGGACATCCCGCTGGCCCTCGCCCTGCTGAACGAGATCTTCATCAACGGCTGGGCCGACGAGTCTTTCCTGAAGCGGCGCACCAACGCGCCGTTGTTGGTTCGCGAGGACACGGGGAATTTCCTCCGCGAAAGGGACGTCGTCTCGGGCGGATCGGACGCCTGCCTCGTGAGCGACGCGGATGACGTACTTCATCCGGTCTCGCCGGGGACGGGGGGAGAGGGGGAGGCGGACGCGCCGGGGGACGCGGGGGTGTCGCTGACGGCCTCCGTCTCCGCCGGCGGATTTCGCGCCCGCACGGCTTATCTCAGGCTACGCGAGACGGCGGCGGCCTGGCCGGCGGCGCGCGCGGCTTCGGTCTGCGGGATTCCGGCCGACGCGATTCGGCGGGCGGCCGCCCTTTTGGGAAAATCCCGGCGGGCCAAGGTCAAGGTCTGCCAGGGCGGATACCAGCGGAACCGGGGGGGAGAGGGCGCGGTGCAGGCCGCGGCCCTCCTCAACGTCGTCACCGGCCGGATTCGCGGGATGGCGGCCCCGGGCCGCGAAAGGCCCCTCACCCGCGCCGAGGACCCCGCCGGTCTCAGGCGGTTCTACACCCTGGGGATCACGGACACGGCGATGCGCTATGCTGTCCCCAATCCCGTCACGGACCGCTTTCCGATCAACCGCCTGGCGGAGGCCGTCCTGAATCCCGAGGCCTATGGGACGGACCTGCGCGCCCTCCTGGTGATGTGGGGAAACCCGGTCAGCCAGAACCCGGACGCCCGGAAGACCATCCGCGCCCTGAAGGCCCTGGATTTCGTCGCCGTGTCGGACCTGTTCATGACGCCCACCGCCCGGTATGCGGACGTCTTCCTTCCGGTCTCCACCCTCATGGAGCGGACGGCCATCGTCGAGGGCGGGGAGGTCGCGCCCACGCACATCCAGGACCTTCGCCACCTGGGCCCCAAGCGGCAGCTTTTCTTCTCCCGGCGCGCGGTCGAGCCGTTGGGCGAGAGCCGGGACGACTTCGAGATCATCTGCGACCTGGCGCGGCGGATGGGGTTCGGGGCGGAGTTCCCCTGGCGGACGTCCGACGAATGGATAGAGGAGGTCGTCGGTCTGGCCCGTCGGGAAAAACGCTTCCCCTGGCTGGGGGACGTGACGATGGACCGCCTGGAGCGCGAAGGCGTGGTGGACCTGGACATGCCGCCGCTCGAGGACACCTGGGCGCTGGACACGCCCTCGGGGCGCATCGAGGTGTACAGCGAGGCGCTCCTCTCGCGCGGCGAGAGCCCGCTGCCCGAGTGGCCGGATGACGGCGAGGCCGCCCCCCCGGCGGTCCTGGAGGCGGACGGGGCCGGCGGCCCGCCCGACGGACCCGAATATCCCCTGACGCTGGTGTCGCCCAAGTCGGTCTTCCGCGCGCACTCGACGTTCGCCGACCATCCGAAGCTCTTGGAGCTGGGGTACAACCGCGCGTGGGTCCATCCGGACGACGCCGCGCCCCGGGGCGTCCGGGACGGGGACTGGGTTCGGTTGTTCAACGGCCGGGGGGAGACGCGGATCGAAGTCCGGGTCACCGAGGACGCCCGCCCGGGGACGGTCCGGGTCTATTCGGGCGGCTCGCCCGAGCTGGGGGCCGCGAACCTCCTCACGCCCGACCGCGTGACCGGCTACTCCGAGTCCGCCGCCTTCAACGACTGCCGCGTCGAGTTGGCGAAGGCCGAGCCGCCCGCCTGTCGTTTCGCCTATGCGCGGGTCGGCCGTAGGGGCGACTTGAGCCAATAAAGCGAAAGGGGGAAGACAGGTTTCCTGTCTCCCCCCTTTTCATTTCGGGTTCGGGAGCCCGCGTGTCGGGTTCCCCTCACCCCAAGCCGGCTGGTCCGGGTCGGGATGGCGGGGAGGGAGGGGATCGCCATCCACGAACCCCGGACGCCGGATCACCCCACGCTGACGGCGATCTTCTTGGGGACGGCCTTGGGGGCCTTGGGCAGGCGGACGGTGAGGACGCCGTTCTTCACCTTCGCCTTCACCTTGTCTGTCTCGATGATGTCGGGGATCGTGAACGCCCGCCGGAACTTGCCGTACGTCCGCTCGATGCGGTGGTAGTCGTCGTATTTGGCCTCGCCCCCCTTCTTGCGCTCGCCGCTGATCGTGAGGATGTTCTCCTTCACCTCGACGGCGATGTCCTTCTCGGCCGCGCCGGGGATCTCGGCCTCGACGACGATTTCCTTTTCGGTTTCGTACACGTCCACCGAAGGGGAGAAACCGCCATAGACGCCTTCATCCAGCCTCCGGAGATTTCGGCCGCCGAAAACGCGGTCCACCGTCCGCTGGAAATTCGCAAGCTCACTGAAAGGGTCCCATTTGACGAGCGTCATTGTTCTTCTCCTTATTGAGGGTGTCGAAACCCGGCCGATCCTGGATTTCGGGGTTTATCTCTCTTCTCGATTAATAAAATATAATCTGAGTGTTATATTGTCAAGTAATTTGACTATAAATATATATAATATTTCAGAACCCCCTGACCGGAACCTCGACAATTATTTAACTAATGTTATTTCAATGTGTTATGGACATCACCCTTGATAATCCCCAAAAGTAAAGGTCCTGACCCCATTGTCGGAGGTGGGAAACCCTCCGCATGAAACCGATATCGGAAACGGCCATAAAAGCGGCTAAAAACATGGTCATATTGGAACTTGTAAATCCTCTATTATTTTGTTATTATTAGTAGTGCGTGTAGTAAGAAACCGGACATAAAGGCGGACATTTCAATGGACTTGGACCAAGGAGAGTCGGTGAGCCTGATGGAGCCTTTGCTGGTTCCCGAAGGCTCACCGCACCGCACCCCTCTGACAGATCTGACCATCGAGTTGGCGTCTGTGTCCGCGGGCTTTCGCCGCAGCCTGCCGGAAGGCGTCCGGACCGCCCTGGCCGATCTGGTCCGGGCCATGAACTGTTACTACAGCAATCTGATCGAAGGGCACGATACGCACCCAGTTGATATCGAGCGTGCGCTGAAGAACGATTACAGCGCCGACGCGAAAAAACGCAATCTGCAACTCGAAGCCATGGCCCATATCACGGTGCAGAAGTGGATCGATGAGGGGGGCCTGAAGGGGCGTGCGCCGACAGCCGAAGGCCTCTGCGAGATTCATCGCCGGTTCTGTGAATTGCTGCCCGATGAGCTCCTGTGGGTCGAAGACCTGGAAACCGGGGACCGCGTCCGTGTTGTCCCCGGCGAATTGCGGCAACGCAACGTAAAGGTCGGCAGCCATATTCCGATAAGCCCTGGCGCCATTCCGCGTTTTCTTGAACGCTTCGAAAGCGTTTTCAGCAAACTCGGCAAGACGGATTCCATCCTGGCCGCGGCGACCGCCCATCACCGGCTTCTATGGATTCACCCGTTTCTCGACGGAAACGGGCGCGTGGCCCGACTGATGTCCTATGCCTTCCTACTGGAAACCCTGGACACCGGCGGGATTTGGTCGATTGCCAGAGGGTTGGCCCGGAATGAAAGCGCCTATAAGAGCCAAATCGCCGCCTGCGATTCTCCCCGCAGTAACGAGTTGGATGGCCGCGGTCATTTAAGCGAAAAAGCTCTGGCGGAATTCACCCGCTTCTTCCTTGGAACTTGCATCGATCAGATAAATTTCATGGAAGACCTGGTTAAGCCTGACCGGCTGCGCGATCGCATCCTCATATGGGTGGAAGAAGAAATCCGAGCTGATGCCCTGCCGTCCAATTCCGGCACGGTATTCGAGGCGGTGCTTTACCGCGGAGAACTGCCGCGTGGAGAAGTTGTTTCTCTCATAGGCACAGGCGAGCGTCAAGCGCGGCGGGTCACAGCGGCTCTGATGGAAAGCGAGGTCCTCGTCTCGGCAAGTTCGCGCGCTCCGCTCCGCCTCGCTTTCCCGGCCAAGCTGGCGCCGCGCTGGATGCCGGGATTGTTCCCCGAACAACCCCAATAAATATCGTGAGAAATGCGCCCGCCGCCCCTTTCTCTGATCGCAATCCTGATCAAGAATAGTGGCCGGACCGGCCGAAAAGACCCGTGCGCTTGGCAGTAGGCTGTGTTCGATTTGCGTGGATAACCCGACCGGATAAACCCGAAGTGTAGCCCCCCGATGGACGAGCGTCTCAAAACCTGCCTGGAACGGCTCGGACATGCCGGCCTGCTGCGGTCCATCCTCCCCGTCGAAGGTCCCACCGGACCCATCGGGCGGATCGCCGGAAGGGAAACTGTTGTCCTTTGCGGGAACGACTATCTGGGCCTGGCCTCGGACCCTCGGCTGGCCGAAGCCGCGAAGAAAGCCATGGAGAGCGAAGGTTTCGGGGCCGGAAGCGCCCGCCTCGTCTCGGGCTCCCGCAGGGCCCATCACGAGCTGGAAGAGGCCCTGGCCCGGTTCAAGGGCGCCGAGGCCTGCCTGATCTTCAGCTCGGGATATTCGGCGAACGTCGGCATCATCTCCGCCCTGGCCGGACCGGGATGCGTCGTCTACAGCGACGCCCTCAACCACGCCTCCCTCATCGACGGGGCCAGGCTGAGCCGGGCCGCTGTCCGGGTCTACCGGCACAACGACCCGGACCACCTGGAAGCGCTCCTCGCCGAGCCCGTCGAAGACCCCTCCTCCCTTTTTCCCGCCTCCCGGCTGGTCGTCACTGAAGGCGTCTTCAGCATGGACGGCGATCTCTCCCCCCTGGACCGGATCGTTCCCCTCGCCCGCCGCTTC
>JASLXW010000188.1 GCA_030740135.1 Nitrospinota bacterium | reverse complement strand
TACCTGACGCCCGCCCAGGACCTGGAAACATTCAATAAAACGGCCCCCGTGTCTCATATGTCTTGAACCCATACACCGCCTTGATTGCCGGAAGAGGCCCAACGTAAAATGAGAAGATTCTTGGCGTGAGGCGGGTTCTGGATGTCTGATAAACCCTCTGAAAACATTACCTTTATCCATACAGCGGACGTGCACCTGGGGCGTCCATTCGACAGCCTCGGCGGCCGGGGGCCGGAAAGGCGGGAGGACCTGCGCGCCGCGTTCGGACGCATGGTCGAACGGGCGGTGAAGGAAAAGGTCGACCTCTTCCTGGTCGCGGGCGACTTATTCGACTCCCCCTGCCCTCCGCCGGCGGACCGTGAAGCGGCCCGGGCGGGTTTCCTATGCTTGCGCGAGGCCGGCGTTCGGGCCTTCGCGATTCCCGGCAACCATGATTTCTTCATTCCCGGCGGGGTGTGGTCCGAGATGGAGGCCGCTGGTGTCACGGTCTTTTCGCGCCCGCAATTGGAAGGGAAAGAGGTTCCGCCCGCGGGGGTCCGCGTTTTCGGCATGGCTTATGACCGGGAACGGCCCCGGTCTCGGCCCTTGGCTGACCTTCAGGCCGAGGGAGATGATGCGGCGGGGGCTCGGATTCTTCTCTTTCACGGCTCCCTCGAGGTCCTCGGCGAGGGTTACGACGACGCCCCCTTCAGCGAAGCGGAAATTTCCCGGCTTCCCTTCGATTATGTCGCCCTTGGCCATTATCACAGTTGGCGGGAGATCGGACAGCGGCCCCTCGCGGCCTATCCCGGCTCGCCCAGCGGGGTCGGGATGACTTCTCGCGAAACCGGTGAGCGTTATTTTCTTTTGGGTCGAGTGGAAACGAATGAAGCGGAAAGGAGCGTTCACTTGGAAAGGATCCCCGCGGGGGGGCGGACGGTTCACGTCAAGGAGATCGACCTTTCCCGTTCCGCAAAGCCGGAAGACCTTTTCGGGGCGGTTCGTCATGCGGCCGGGCCGGATGACCTGCTCAGTTTGCGCCTCACCGGCGTTCCTTCACCGGAGGTCTGGGAGGCCGCCGGTGAGTTGGAAGACCGCTTCGAGGGCGTCTTCTTTCACTTTCGTGTGGACCGAAGCGGGGTGGCGGCTCTCGAAGAAATTCCCGACGACGATCGGTTTATCCTCGGCCGCTTTTGCAACAAGCTTCAATCCAGGCTCCGACAAACCGAAGGAGAGGAACGGGTCGTTTGCGAGATGGCGCTCCGTCTGGGGCTGGCGGCCGCGAATCCCTCGAAGCCCTCGGCCCAATCGTTCTCCCTATCCGCTTCATGAAAATCATCGCCCTGGAAATTTGCGGAGTCCGATCCTACCGGGAGTTCCGGCGGCTGGAGCTTTCGCCCGAGTTGAACGTTTTTGTGGGACCGAACCGGGCGGGGAAAACCAGCCTCGCGGACGCCTTGGCGGCGGCGCTTTTTGGCCCCGATCGGCCGCGGTCAACAAGCCCCCTGGCCAAAGCGGATCTTCAAACCTGGCGAGCCGGTCGCACGGACACCGGCGCGGACGGGGCCGGGGAGCGTCACCGCGCCGAGTTTCGGACAGCCGTCGAGCTGGAAACGGGGGAAGGGCGCTTCAGGCTGGAACGGGACCTGGAATCAGGCCGGGCGGCTCTTCACATGGGCGATGGAGATGGATGGCGCCTCCAAACGGCGGAGAACCAGGAAATCTCCGCCTGGGTCAAGAAAATCACGGGAATCGACCGTGCGGATCTGTTCTTGGCCACCGCTTACCTGCGGCAGGGAGACCTCGCGCGGATTGCGGAATCGGGCAATCTGGAGCGGATGGGCGAACTCCTGCGCGCGATGATATCCGGCGCGCCCCAGGCGGATGTCTCGGCCATTCTCGAGAGGCTTCGCTCCGCCCAAAGGGATGTCAAACCAGAAGGGACAAAAGGCCATCGGCCGGTGAACCCGAGAGAGTACGATCGGCTGTTGGTCCAACGGGATGAGGTTCGGGACCGGATCGCACGGACCCAGGAAACCTATCGGGTCGTCCTGTCGCTTTCCGAACGAAAGGTCGCGCTCGAAAAGACCCTTCCGGAAAATCAGAGACGATTAGGGGAAGTGACCGCCCTTCTTGACCGCTGGAAGCGGAAGACGGCCCTGGAAAAGGAGAAAGCCGAAGCGGTTGCGGAAGCGGACGGCCTGAACCGACGCCTTCGCAGACTTCAAGAGATTCGGGAGACACTGATTCCCGCCCGGGAGGCGTTGCGCGAGATCGGGGATATGGACGGGTTGAGCCAAGCGGTCACCGAGCGCCTTCCCGCGTTGCGGGCAGAGCGGGACGCAATGGAAAAGCGGTCGGCCGAGCTCCGAGGCGAAGTCTCCCGGATTGAGGGAGAGCTGAAATCCCTCCGGAAAGAGAGAGCGCGTCTTGAGCGTTTCGGCGATCAATCCGAATTCATCGAGGAGAAACTCCCCCTCTGGGAAGGGGCCTTGCGAGAGGATTCCCGCGCCCTTCCCGGAGGAAAGAAAGCGGGCCGAGGCCGGGGGAATATTTCATCTGTTCCTTCGTGGGGGAAAATTGTTTTCGCCATGATCTTGTTCCTCCTCACGGTCTCCACGCCCGTGATCTACTGGGCCGTTCGAGGTGAAGCCCCCCTATATCTCGCCGCTTTCCTGGGTCTTGGGTTTCCGGTTCTTCTGTGGGCGGTCCTGCTCCTCAACCGGCGTTTGTTAATAAATCTTCGAACGGGGCGCCGGGAGGGCGACGCGGGGGGGGGGACTTCTCCAGGAAGCCGGGCGGAGGAGCGGGTGGAAGATCCCCAGGAGGGTCTGGCGGGGTTGTTGCGCTCCCTCGGAGTGGAAACCGCCGACGGAGCCCGGGCAGGCCTTCGCGGGTTTCGAGACACCCTGTCCGCTTTGAAGTCCCTGGAAGACCTTCACCGCCGCGCCGAAGGGGACTTGGAAAAATCCGCCGCCGTCACGGAAAAGCTGAACGAGAAAATCCAGACGATCCTCGACCGATTCCATGTGGATCACGAGAATGGACTGATCGAGGCGCACAACCGGGCCCAAGAATTGCTCCGGCGTCGGGAAGATCTCACGGCGCGGGAAAAAGAGCTCCTGGCCGAGGGGTCTGAGGAGGACTTGGCCGCCCGCCTGGATGACGCGGACCGCCGGCGCCGCGACCTGAGTCGCGAGTTCGAGGAAGGGGGATTCGACCTGTTTCATCCGTCTTCCTCCGAGGTGGAAACATGGCGCGGAGAGCATGCGTCATTGTCGGAGGCGGTCGACAAGAACCGAACGGAGCTCATCCGCATCCGAACCCGGCTCGAAGAAAAGACGGGGGAAGGTTTCCCTTCCGTCGAAACGCTGCAAGAGCGGCTGGATGAAATTGAAGGTCGCCTGAGAAGGCTCGACCTCCTCCACCGGGCGTACGGTGTGGCCGTTGAAACCCTGGAGGAGTCCGTCCGTGAGCTGGAAGAGTCCTATCTTCCCCGGCTCGAACGGGGGGTGGAGGACCATTTCCGCTCGGTAATCGGCCGGGATTTCAGGATCGATCTGACCAGCCGATGGCCGGCCGTGACGGTCGCCCTCCCGGACCATCCCGAGGCCGAGCCCCGCAACCTGAGCCGCGGCACCGCCGACCAGTTGTTCTTGGCCTTGCGGGTCGCCTGCCTGGAACTGTTGGGCGGAGAGGAGCCGCTTCCCCTGATCCTGGACGACCCCTTCGTCCACTACGATGACGCGACGCTCGAAAGGGCGTTGGATTGGCTGGCTCGGATGGCCGCACGCACGCAGATCATCTTTCTGGCCGCAAGAGAAGCGTACGTCGACTGGGCCGAAAGAACGGGTGTTGCGGGAAAGGCAAAGGTGTTCAGGCTCGGCTCGGCGGCAACGGAGGTTTGATGAACGCGAAGGACGCCTTATGCTGAGGGTGCTGTTTTCCAGGGCGGAGCTCTACGGTGTTGCCAAGGAGATCGGAAAACAGGGAGCGCGCAGGTCCGTCTGGATCGTCATCGATGTCCTGCGGGCGACGACCAGCATGGTGGCGGCCTTTGAGGCGGGGTGTGCGGCGATCCGTCCGGCCGTCGGCATCGCGGAAGCCCGCCGGCTTCGAAAGGGTTCCCGTGCGGGAGGGCGGATTCTGGCCGGTGAAAGAGACGGAAAGGCCATTCGGGGCTTCGACCTGGGAAACTCCCCGAGGGAATTGACCCCGGAGCGGGTCGCCGGGCGGGACATCGTCCTCACAACGAGCAACGGCACCCGGACGATCCGGGCCATCACGGACGCGGGGGCCGGGGAGGTCTGGGTGGCATCGTTCGCGAACGCCGCGGCCGTCTCCCGGCGAGCCGCCGATCTCATCAAGGAGAGAAGGAACGGCTGTGTGAACCTCGTTTGTTCGGGCCGGGACGCCCGGTTTTGTCTGGAAGACGCGGTGTGCGCCGGACTCATCATCGGCGAATTGCGGGGGAAAGGGGTGGATTTGACCGATTCGGCCCTGGCGTGTTGGAATCTATATGATCGACACCGGGTGGACCTATTGGGCATGCTCCGGGAATCCTCCTGGGGAAAGCGCCTTCAGGAAATAGGTCTCGGGGCGGATTTGGATTTTTGCGCCCGGACCGGTTGGAGCCGGATTGTGCCGGTCTATGCCCGGGGCGTGATCCGGCAGGGAAAGTAAAGCGTGATGAAGCGGATAGGGATCGTTTGCAAACCGAAAAAGGATCCGGCCGGACCCGTTTTGGCGGAGCTTGTGCGCTGGCTGAAAGACCGGGGCCGAGGCGTCTTGCTGGATCGGACGACGGCCGCCCTGATCGGCAGGAAGTCTTCCCACCGCCGGGAGGACATTCCCGGCCGGGTGGACCTCCTCGTCGTCCTGGGCGGCGACGGCACCATGCTGTCGATGGCCCGAATGGCCCTGGGCCTGAACGTCCCGATTCTGGGCGTCAACCTCGGCAGCCTGGGTTTCCTGACCGAGGTCCCGTTGGAGCATCTCTACCCGGCGTTGGAGCGGATTTTCGCCGGAGAATACGGGATCGAGGAGCGCCCGATGTTGAAAGGCCGGGTGCTGCGCGGCGGGAAGGCGGTCTTCGAACACGAAGTCCTCAACGACGTTGTGATCAGCAAGGGGGCCCTGGCCCGGATCATCGAGCTGGAATCCTTTGTGGACGGGCGGTTCGTCACAACCTACCGCGCGGACGGATTGATCATCTCCAGTCCGACCGGCTCCACGGGGCATTCGCTCTCGGCGGGCGGTCCCATCTTGATGCCTTCCCTTCCGGCCATCATTTTGAATCCCATCTGTCCCTTCACGCTCTCCAACCGTCCGCTGGTTCTCCCCGATGATGTCGTGGTCGAGGTCGTCCTCACCACGCCGGACCAGGACGTTCACGTGACGCTCGACGGCCAAGTCGGGTGCGCCCTCCAGGTTCGGGACGTGGTCGAGATTCAAAAAGGGCCTCACAAGGTCCGGCTGATTAATCTCCCGGAAAACGACTATTTCAGCCTGTTGCGAAACAAGCTGGGGTGGGGGGTGCAGTTGGGCGAGGTCAACCACCAGGGCCCGTCCACCCAAGGGGGGGGGGGAATCCGAGCAGCGAAGAAGAGATCGACTCGAATCGGAAAACGGAAGAAAGCGGTGGATGGACCGGCCGGTCCGGACGGAAAACTCGGGCGCGGCCGGAAAATCGGAAAAGGGAAATCCTCGGCCTGAATGGGGGTTTCCATCTCCCCGAACGCCGCACCACCCCGGCCGGGAGACATGGTCTTGTTGGCGGCCCTTCAAATCCGGAATTTCGCGCTCATCGAACAGCTTTCGGTGGAATTCGGCCCCGGTCTGACCGTCCTCACAGGAGAAACCGGAGCGGGGAAGTCCATCATTTTCGGCGCCCTCCAGTTGATTTTGGGCGGCCGCGCCTCGGCGGATATCATCCGGACCGGCGAGAAGGAGGCCGCCGTCGAAGCCCTCTTCCAGTTCGCCGCGAACGGCCCGGGGGTCGAGACGACGCGACGAATCCGGGACCTCGGAGTCGAAGCCGGTGATGAGGGCGAAATGGTGTTGCGGCGCGTCATTCCGGCCGAGGGCAGAAACCGTTGCTTCATCAACGGGAGTCCGGTCACGCTGACCATGCTGGATTCCGCGGGCGAATTCCTGGTCGACATCCACGGCCAGCACCAGCATCAGCGGCTGCTCTACCCTGACAATCACATCGAGATCCTGGACGATTTCGGCGAACTGCGTGAGCGCCGCAAAGAGGTGGCCGGGCTCATCGACGGGCTTCGCCGACTGGAGGCCCGCCAGGCGGAGCTTTCCAGAAGCGAGGCGGACCAGCGGGACCGCATCGACCTGCTTCGATTTCAGATCCGGGAAATCCGGGAAATCAATCCTCTTCCCGGAGAAGACCAAGCGCTGGAGGAGGAGGCCGCTCTGCTCGCGACGGCGGAGGAGCGGCACATCCTGGCGCGCGGCGCCCATGAGGAGCTTTACGAGTCGGAGGGCGCGCTGGTGGATGGGCTGGCGGCCGTCTCGGGCCGGGTGGACCGCCTGGCCGAGCTGGATCCCGCCCTGCGGGAGACGGCCGAAGAGTTCCGCTCCCTGACGGCCCAGGCGGAGGACGCGGCGAGGCGGCTTCAGAGATATGCCGACGCCGTGGACTTCGACCCCGACCGGCAGCGAACCGTGGAAGACCACCTCGACGTCATCCGGACGGTGAAAAAGAAATACGGCGGCTCCATCGAAGCGGTCGGGGCCCATCTGGAGCGCGCGGCGGCGGAGCTGGAGGAGATCTCGGGACGGGACGAGGCCCTGGAGAAGATCGCCCGAGAGATCGAAGCGGCTCGTCCCCGGCTCGCGGCGGAGGTCTTGAAGTTTTCCGATGAGCGCAAGAAGACCGCCGCCCGTCTGGGCAAGGCCGTTGAGAAGGAGCTGAGCGGTCTGGGCATGGAAAAGGTCGGGTTTGTGGCCGCCCTCCGGGACGAGGGAAACCCGGACGGTTTCGTTGAACGGAACGGGCGGCGGTTGCGGCTGTTCGATGACGGCGTGGACCGCGCCGAGTTCCAATTCGAGCCCAACGTGGGAGAAGGGGTCCGGCCCCTGGCGCGCATCGTTTCGGGGGGGGAGCTGTCTCGCGTCATGCTGGCGATCAAGACCGTCGTGGCCGACCGGGATCGCGTGCCCTCCCTGGTGTTCGATGAGGTGGACGCGGGGATCGGCGGGGCCGTCGCCGAGGTGGTCGGGCGGAAGCTCAAGGCCATCTCCCGAAGCCACCAGGTGTTCTGCATTACGCATCTTCCGCAGATCGCGGCCCTGGCCGACGCGCATTTCCGGATTGCCAAACAGGAAAGCGGAAAGCGGACGCGGACCACCATCCGGCCGCTGGGACCGGAAGAACGAGTGGATGAGATCGCCCGAATGTCGGGGGGGCGGAAAATCACCGACGCCACGCGCCGGCACGCCCGGGAGATATTGGGGATGAAGGCGTGATCTCCATCACCCGCCGGGTCGTCGTTTTGTCGATGGACCTCGAAAGCCGCCGCAACCTGGAGTCCAAAACCTCACTCGTGCGAGGAATAGTCCCGGAGCGCTTTCCACAAATCGAGGCCTGCCTCCCTGAACAGATCCAAACCCTTGCCAACCTCACCCCGCCGCGCGTATTCTGGCCCTTGTCAGAGAACAATGGATGTATGGGTTCAAGACATATGAGACACGGGGGTCGTTTTTTTGAATGTCTCCAGGGCCTGGGCGGGCGTCAGGTAGTCCAGGTTCTGGTGAGGTCGAATATGATTATAGA
>JASLXW010000187.1 GCA_030740135.1 Nitrospinota bacterium | reverse complement strand
CGTATCGTTACGGAACTTGCCGTCAATGTAGTCGCAAATCTTGCCTTCGGGGATGACAATCAAGCCTAGCATTCGTGATCTCCTGGTTCTGGAAATCTAACGCATAGTTAACCGGCATCGACGACAAGTCCCCGCCTGAAAACCCAAGCCCTTAACTCTCCACCAAACCGGGGGAAGTCCAAAACGTCGCCGGCTTTTTTACGGGCGGGGAACCCTTAAAAAGAAACGCCGACGCAACTACCGGAATCCTTGACCGAATCCAAGATGGTGGGCCGCCGAGGCCCCCGCGACCCGGCCGGAGAAAATCGAGGGTCCCAGCATGGTCCCTTCAAGGCCGGCCGCGCCGTTGATGTGTCCTCCAGCCATTCCGGCGACTTCCCCGGCCGCGTAGAGCCCCGGGACGGCGTCGCCCAGCGGGTCCAAGACCCGGCAAGTCAGATCCGTCCCGACCCCTCCAAAGTTCTTCCGGGCCAGGGGCATGAACTGAATCGCGTAGAAGGGCGGCGCCTCAATCTTTTTCACCCCCCGCAGGTCTTTTCCGAACGCGGGGTCTTCCGTCAAACCATCTTCCAAATACCGGTTATAGCCATTGACGGTCTTTCCGAATTCATCCCGATCCACGTTTATGGCCTTCGCCAGATCCTCGATTGACGACGCCTTCTTGATGTCAGGCGAGCCTTTGAGAAGCCCCATCACCATATCCAAAACGCTCTCGCTCCCCGCTCGGTAGGAAGGGTCGGAGACCACGATCTCCCCGATCATGGACGAGTCGATGACGGCCCAGCACATCGGGGGGTTCTGACTCAAGACCGCCGGCGTCCCGGTCGCGCCTCCGGACAGGTCTTCATTATGAAACCGTTTCCCTTGAAAATTGACCCAGACGGCGTGCTTCAGGCCCCTGATCACCAGACCCCTCTTCCCGTCCCGATCCTTGGGGTCGGGTGTTGCGAACGCGTACATCCAGATATCTTCGAGGTGCCGGAGCCCGCCTCCCGCGTCACCGATCAACCCATGCCCGGAACCAAGGGCGCCGGGACCCCCGCCGGCCAGAAACTTCACATCCTTCAATCGGGGCGAATGCGTTCGGATCATGTCGTGGTTGGAGCAGAACCCTCCGGTCGCCGCGATGGCGGCCCTGGCCTCGATCGCTTCCCCGCCGGATTCCCGTTGAACTTCGGCGCCCCTGACCGCGCCCTCCTGATCCTTGACGAGTCTCTTGACACGTGTCGAGAAGGCCCATTCGACGGCCTCCGACTTGACGGCCTCTTGATAGAGGCAGCGAACGATTTCTTCCCCTCCCCCTTCCGGTCTATGCCATCGGGGGACGGAATTGCCTTCTTGATCCATCAACACCGACCACCCGACGCCGAGCCCCGCCGTCCAGTGATAGAGATCGGGCAGGCTCCTTTCGATATAGAACCGCGCCCACTCCATATCCGCGGTCCCATTGGACCATTTGCGCCAATCTTCACAAGCCCGCTCGATGGAGTCTTCGACACCCTTTTTCCGCTGAAGGGGGGTGTCCACCATCAAGACCCCGCCGCCGGAGATGATCGACGCCCCTCCGTACGTGGGGGCCTGCTCCACAATCTTGACCCGGGCACCTCTGGATGAAGCTTCGATTGACGCGGACAACCCCGCCGCTCCCGTGCCGATGATGAGGATGTCCGTGGCAGTGTCTTTGGAAACCATTCTCAGACCGACCCTTCCCCCTTGCACTTCATGATATACGATCGCGGAACCGGATGCCTCGCTCGCGCCGTCGCGGCCGCCGCGAGAAGTCCGGCGGCCAGGAGCGCGATCGTCAGCTTCTTGCGGTTCATGAAACTTCTCCTCCCAGCAGCCGGCTATGGACACAGAGGCCGCAAAGTGCGCCAGGACGCCTTCCCGACAGACTACGAAGACTTACACCCTTTTCCGTTCATTAAACATGACAACTGGAGGAAAGTTCAATCGGAATTTTCCGGATCATTGCCGGTTACCGACAGCCCCCGTATCAGGGGATCTCAGCGCGCCCGAACCCGGAACCGCCTATCTTCCCGTCCGTCCGGCGGGCGGCTTGGCCGACCTCCCCCCGCCCACCCGCATCCGGGGATCGAAGGCGTCGCGCAGGCCGTCGCCGATGAGATTGTACGCCATGACGGAAAAGAAGATGAACAACCCCGGGAAAAACGTGATCCACCACGCCGTCCGCAGGAACGTCCGGCCCTCGGCCACCATGTTCCCCCAACTGGGCGTGGGCGGCTGGATGCCGAACCCCAGGTAGCTCAACCCCGCCTCCGCCAGGATGACGTAGGCCACGCGCAAGGTGGCGGCCACGACGATCACCGGCACGACGTTGGGCAGGATGTGCTTGAGCATGACGCGAACCTTCCCGGCGCCCGTCGCCAGGGCCGACTCCACAAAGGGCCGCTCCCGCAAGGAGAGAAACTCCGCCCGGACGACCCGCGCGGTGATGGGCCAGGACGTCAGGCTGATCACCAGAATGAGGTTCAGAAAACTCGTCCCGAACAGCGCGACGATGGCGATCATGATGAAGTACATGGGGAAGGTGATGATCGTCTCGGTGAACCTCGAAAGAAGGTGATCGGTCCACCGGCCATAGAAGCCCGCCAGCGCGCCGACGATGATTCCGATCAGAATGCTGATGGACATCGACAGCAGGCCGACGGACTGTGAGATCTGGCCCGCCCACAGGGCGCGGCTGAGGATGTCCCGGCCGTAGCGGTCGGTGCCCATCCAATGCTGGAGGCTCGGGGGCTTCAGCCGGCCGGAGAGGTTCTGCTCGTCGATGCCGAAAGGGGCCAACCGGGACGCCAGGAGCGCGCTGAGGTAGAACGCCAGCAGAAGCGCGAGCCCGACGGCCGCGCGGCGGTTCCGCAGAAACCGCCTCCAGAATCCCGGAGCGGCGGGCATTCCCGTGACGACTTCAACCCCGGCCGCCCCAAGTCCCGAGGATTCGGGACCCCGATCTCCCGCCAAATCCGCACCCATTGACGCCGATCCTCCCCAGCTAAGTGTGCTTGATTCTCGGGTCGAGAAGGCTGTAGGCAACGTCCACGAACAGACCCGCCGTCAACGCCAGGACCGCCGCCAGGATATTGATCGTGATCACCACGGGGTAATCCCGCAGAAGCGCCGCGCTGATGGCCATGCTGCCGATCCCCGGCAGGGCGAAGACATACTCGACCACCACGGTCGCGCCCAGCATCAGGGGGATGAGCATGCCCAGCACGGTGACGACGGGGAGCAAGGAGTTCTTGAGGGCGTGGCGGTAAATCACCCTGGCGATCGGCAACCCCTTGCTCCGGGCCGTCCGGACGTAATCCTGGTCGAGCGATTCCATCATGAAAATCTTTTGTTGCCTATGTCAAAACTTTAATGGAAGTAAATACAGAACCTACAGCACACCAAAGGAAAACTATGATGGATGAATTTGACAAATTATCTTCTGGTGAAAAGAAGCTTGGCAGACTCTGGCTAGAAGGGATTCACCAAAAATTCTACAATACTGAAAAGACATCAGAAGCAATCAAACAAACTGAGCAAGAAGAATATAATGCAACATTAGAAGAGGCAAGACAGCGTCACGGAGAAGATGTAGATGTCATCCTCCCTCCTATGCGACAATAATCATTCATCGTCTTCTGGAAGAAAACCAGACTTAGGGAAATCAGCAGGTCGAAGAGTGCTCCGCTTTTCCTGTTCATCCAAGATTTCACCCATGCGTTCTTCCTCGCTCTTTTTCTTTGGTTCAGGGACTTCAACCAAATCACCCTTCCCCCAAGTGAATTTATCTGAACGAGGAGGTCTCTTCTTTGCTTTGTCAATTTCCATTAGTCTTTCTCCTTAGATGGTTTCTAATCTAGGATAACCTCGAATACAAATTTATCAGGAATCTTCTCATGGGATTGCAAAATCATTTACATCGGATTCGAGGCGGGCTTTCGGTCGCGCTCGGGACTGGCTTTGAAAACGCCCCGCCCGACCCCGGCGTCCTCGCCCGTCATTCAGCGCGAAAGGCGTTACCGGGCCTGCGTCAAGACGTCCACGAGGGCAAGGCGCTTCTCTTTCTTGACGACCTGAATGGCCCGGTCCAAGACGGGAGCGAGCTCCGCCGGGTCCTCCACGGGGCCGAATCCGGCCAGGCCGTAGGACTCGGCCAAGCGAGCGAAGTCCACCGCCGGCTCCTCCAGTCGGGTGCCGATTCCGGCCCGGCTCGTGGGCCGGTCCCGGTGCCGGGCCATAGCCAGGGCGTGCTCCTCCGAGTTGTAATACGACCGGTTGTTCACCATGACGGTGAGAAGCGGGATGTCGTGATGCGCCGCCGTCCAGAGGGCGGAGGGCGTGTATAGGAAATCTCCGTCGGCCTGAAGGTTGACGCAAAGGCGCTCGCTCCCCCGGTGGGCGAGGGCAATGCCGAGGGAGGCCCCCATCCCGTACCCCAGACCCGCGCCCCCGCTATGCCCCAGGAACTGCCGGGGCGAGATCCACGACCAGAGCCTTCTCTCCCACCCGGAAAGATTCCCGTTCGTGAGCACCCAGTCCTCATCCTTGAGCAAAGCCCAAAGCTCGCCGGCCAGACGGGCCAGGGAGATGGGCCTTTCGTCCCAGGAATCCCGGCCCTCCTTCTCCCACCCGGCGCGCAGCGCGAGCCTTTTCTTCTTAAGCTTTTCGAAGCGATCCCGGGCCGCTCCCCGTCGGCCGGCGTCCTTTTCCAGGAGCCCCCGGACCTTTTGAACCAGGGAGGGAAGCGACCGGGCGGCGCTGCCCGCCAGGGGCAGATCCACTGGCGTCAGCCGATGGTAATCGGTGGACCAGGACCGGATCGCCAAATCGAAATTCGAGATCTGGGCGATCCGGCATTCCGGTGAAAGACGGAAGACGGACTCCCGCGTGGCCTTGTCTTGGACGGTGAGGGCGCGGAACAAGTCCGGGATGTCGAGTCCCAGGACGAGGTCGGCCCCGGGAAGCACGTCGCCGGCGGCGCCGGTGAAATCCATCGGATGGGAGGAGGGGAAGTTGAACCGGCTGCCGTGGTCCAGGACCGGGGCGCCCAAGAGATCGGCCAGCTCTGTCAGCGCCGGAACCACGTCGGGCTCCCGCCCCACGTACTCGGCCGCTATCACGGGAAACGCCGCGTCGACAAGCCGACGCGCCAGCTCTTCCAACTGTTCATCGGGCGGGACGGAGGGCTCCGGCGGGAGATAGCGATCGGGCTCCGGCAACGGGGGCATCTCTTCCACGCCCTCCTCCTGGAGGTCGGCGTCGAAGCAGACGTACACCGGTCCCGGCGGATCGGTCCGGGCGACCCGGTGCGCCCGCAGGAGGGACTCCGGGACGGCGGCCAGGCCTGCGGGCTGGTCGTCCCATTTCACGTAATCCCGGACGAGGGACCCCTGGACGAGGGCGGTGTGGATCCAGTCGATCCACGGCCGGCGCTTCGTCAAGTCCATGGGGCCGGTCGCGCCCAGGAGCAGGATCGGCGCCTTGTCGCACCAGGCGTTGTAGATGGCCATGGCGCCGTGCTGAAGGCCCACGATGTCGTGCAGGCAAGCGGCCATGGGCCTGCCGGCGGCCTTGGCGTAACCATGTGCGAGGGCGACGGAGACCTCTTCGTGCAGGCACTGGATGATCTCCGGAACGGGATTCCCGGCCCCCATTCCGGCGGGGAAATTCACCAGCGAATCGTGAATTCCCCGGAACGTCGCCCCCGGGTTGAAGGCGGCGTACTCGATGCCAAGGCGGCGCAAAAGCTCGACAATCACATCGGAGCCGTAGAGACCCGCGCTCATCGCATCAGGCATCCTCTGTCGTGAAATGGAGCAGGGAGACGAAGAAAGGCGTTCCCGCGCCTTGATACCCCGCGAATGCCCCGCGGGTCAACCGGGAAAAAGGGCGGACAGCACCCCTCCCTTCCCCCCCTGGGGACGAGATGAGTCCCCGGAATGGAAGCTGAGCGAACCGGGAACGCGCGCCCGCCGATGAGTTACATCTTCGTCCGCTTCGGGAACCGCCAAGCCCTCGGGGTCGCCTCGATGAACTCGTTCGTAAAGGTGTCCCGCGAATTCAGCGCCCCCTTCAATCCAAGGTACTTATTGACCAAGGCAACCGAATTTTTCATTTTTCCAGGGTCTGCGTAGCCCAAACCGTTTTTCTCAAAAAGCTTGTCGAAGGCCAGCTTCAACACGAGCCGAAACTCACCCTCGATCACCTCGCGCGCGCGCCCCGTGTTGTACTTCATCCAGGCGTCAATCCCCTCCTGGGGGTGATTGATGGCATATGTGAACCCCCGCATGGCGGCGCGTGTGTACCGTCGGACCAGGTCAGAGTTTGATTCGATAAGTTGGTCAGAGGCGATGACCACCGAGCCGTAGAGTTGCAGCCCATAGTCCGCCCACAGGAAGGTTCCAAGTTTCCCGCTTAGGCCCGCTTGCGCCGCCGCTTTTTGGTAGGCTGGGAGGTTCACCAGCCAAGCCGACGTGGCGTCTACTTTTCCCGCCATCAGGCTCGGGACGTAGGCGGCGCCTCCCATGTAAACGTTAATAATTTTCGATGCATCGAATCCAGCGACCTTGCCATATGCCGGCCACAATTTTGTACTGGAGGCTCCCGCACTTTGGGCGACCTTCCGTCCTTCCAGGTCCTTTGGCTTCGAGATCCCTTTCCCTTTCAGGAAGACCGTAGCGTAGGGCCCCTTGTGGAAGGTGACAAAGATGATCTTGACCTTGGCACCCGCTGCCCGACCCGAGATCACCGATTGGGCCGCCGAGCGGGAGATCTTGGTTACCCCTGAAGCAACGCGCTTCACCGCGTCGGATGACCCGAAGCCCCGAGTAACCGTAACCTTGAGTCCTTCCGCCTCGTAGAAACCCTTGGCAAGGGCGGTGAAATCGCCGATGTGCTCACCCCCCAAGACCCAGTTCTCTGTGACGTGAAGCTTGGTCATTTGCGCCTGAACCGGTATGGCACCGGACACCAAAAATACGCCGATCAGGACGACCGTCCGGAACATCGAGTTTCCATGAACTCTCATCTTTGTCTCCCCCTCAAGGAATATACCCGTGCGTGGAGGCAACGGGGCGACCGCGCGCCGCTCTGTCCGGGATCACCCGGGGCAGGGCCTCCCACAACAGAGGTCTTGGAAAACAACGCCTCAGCCCTCCCAATGCGAGCTCCGCGCACGCTCGCTACATCTGAGATTTCCGACGGGATTCCTGAAAACCGTCCCCATCTTAACGTAAAATTCGATTCCTGTCACGACAGACCCTTCACCGTCCACGAAATCGGGTCAACCCCAGTTTTCCATACCTACCGAATTCTGATTCATCGGTAATGGGCCAAGCCGAATAAAAAAAGGCCCCATCCTCGTGACGAGGACAGGGCCCTAGAAAAATCCCGGCGACGACCTACTCTCCCACGCAGTTACCCACGCAGTACCATCGGCGCAGAGGGGCTTAACTTCCGTGTTCGGGATGGGAACGGGTGGAACACCCTCGCTATCACCACCGGGAAATTGAAATCCCCCGCAGGGCGTCGCCTGCGGGGGACACTGAATAGCGCGAAGGGTGGTCTTGGCAAAGCACTGGGCGATCTCTTGATGGATGAGACCATCATGATCAAGCCGCCCGGCCGATTAGTACAGGTCAGCTGCATCCGTTGCCGGACTTCCACTTCCTGCCTATCTACCTCGTAATCTCCGAGGAGCCTTCAGTTCCGATTACTCGGAAGGGAGATCTCATCTTGGAGCGAGTTTCACGCTTAGATGCAT
>JASLXW010000186.1 GCA_030740135.1 Nitrospinota bacterium | reverse complement strand
TCCACCGTCCACCGGCAGGGTGGGCATCCTGCCCGCCCTGCCCGGACTTTCACGTGCGGCTCCGCACCCTCGTTCGATTAAGCTCCGGTGGGACATCGCATTGATCATTGTCGATCTTCTTATGCGAATGTCTCAAACAGGACACTAAGTGCAATACAGATGACCCTCTTTGGCGATTTGGCTGTTCGTCGGGTTGATCATCGCTCCGGATTCAACGTGGCGAATCGTATACGCCCATCCCGATAAGAATTCGACGACTTTCCGCATATTTGCGATTTTGCTTTCCGCGTCGACACCATGGATTTCGATGTAAAGCTTGGGTTTGTGGTTTCTTATCGTTTCACCCATCCCGAGAAGGACATCCATTTCAAACCCTTCGACATCGATCTTGATCAGGTCCGGCTTCGGGAAGTGATGGGCGGCGATCTGGCGATCCAGTGAATCGATCTCGACTTGTACGCTCCCCGCGTCCTTTTCATGGAGAATCTGCGCTTTCATCTCTTCTTGAAGGCTCGAGGTCCCGGAATCCGTATCCCGAAAGGCCAGCGTCCTTTGGCCGGTTTCATTTCCGACGGCGACCGGCCGCGCTTCCACGTTGTCCAGCAGGTTGAGCTTTATCCTTTTCAGAAGCTTCTTATGGTTGCCGGGATGCGGCTCAAACGCGATGACCTTCCCCCCGCCCCCGACGGCCCGGGAAAAAAAGAGGGTGTAATAACCTTTATACGCGCCCACATCGTAGATGGTTTGATCCCCCAACGCCAAAGTCATGAGAAACTTTCCATCCTCCGGCCTCAATCCTTTGGGCGCGCCCCTTCTATAGATCAAGAGACAACTTCTGATCGCCGATCTCCAAGCGGATCGGATCATTTCTTTCAACACGGCATCCTCGTCGAGCCGATGATGTTCATTCGGAGAAAGGGGTGGAGGGGGGCGTTATCGCCTCGGACTATGAAACGCCCGTCTTGGACGCGGCCCGGCGCTCCCGAATCTCGCGGACGGATCGGACGCCTTCCGCGTCCATCTTTTCGAGAAGCTGCCGGTTGACCCGCGCCGCGACGCCCGGACCCTGATAGACAAAGGCTGTGAAGGCGTTCACCGCGTCCGCGCCGGCTTCCAGAAGGCGAAAGACGCCCGCGCCGTCGGACGCGCCGCCCGACATGCGGATCGTGAATCCCTCTCCCGCAACGGCCCGCAGCTCCCGGACGACTTCGAGGGTGTTCTCCAGGCAAGGCGGCCCCGTCAGGGAAACCTGCCGCTTCGAGAGCCGGTTGTCCTCGACCCGGAGGTTCCCCGCCGCGGTAACGCCGTCCAGTCCGGCCTCGACGGCCGCCCGCGTCATGTCCAGCGCCCGCCGCCAGCTCCCTTCCGGCGAGCGAAGGGGGAGCTTTGTGAGAACGGGCTTCGTGCGCTCCGCCATGATGATCTTCATGGCCTTGACGATGCCCTCCATCCGGGCCAGCTCGCCCTCCACCCGGACGTTGGGGCAGGTCAGGTCCAGCTCGACGGCGTCCACATAAGGCTCCACCGCCCGGAAGCAGCCCAGGATCCCTTCGATGGTGAACCCGCCCACGTTCGCGATGACCGGGGGCCCGCCGGACGGATGAGACGCGCGATGCCGCCGCAGGTTCCGCACGGCGTAATCCAGCCCCCGGGAGGGGAGGCCCATGCAGTTGAGCAACGCCCGTTCTTCCGGCCGCCGACCCAGCCGGGGCCTGGGATTGCCCGCCCTGGGCTCCGGCATGATCGCCCCCACCGTGACGCTGCCGAAGCCGAGGTGGGCGAGGCCTGGAAGGGCGAGGGCGTCCTTGTCGAACCCGGCCGTCAAGCCGAAGGGGCCGGTCTGGCGAAGGCCCGCGACCTCGGTTTCCAGCCGGGGGTCGGCGACCCGATACCTCCCCGCCTGGAGACGCCACGGCAGCTCCACGGAAAGGGCCCGCTTGCCCAGGTTGTGGGCGGTCTCGGCCGGGAGACAAAACAGTGCGGGACGGAGAACACGCTCGTAAAGGCCCATGACTTCGCCCTCCCGCGGCGGCGGATGGAGGACTACCCGCCCGGCGCCGCCGCTTGCCGGGATTTGACGCCCAGGTCCCGGACGGACTCTACGCCGGCCTCGTCCATTTTCCGCAGGAGCTCGCGGTTCATCGCGGCCGCCGCGCCCGGACCCCGATAGACGAAGGCCGTCAGGATGTTGACCGCGTTCGCGCCGGCCTCCAGGAGACGGAAGACCGATTCCCCGTCGGTGGCGCCGCCGGCGATCCGGATGGCGAGATCGTCGCCCACCGCGCTTCGCAGGTCCCGGACGATGCGGAGAGAGTTCTCGAGCAGGGGTTTTCCCGCCAGGGCGCCCTTGCCGAGCGCCAGCCGCGCGTCCTCGGCCGGGAGGCCGCCCGCCGGCGTCACCCCGTCCACCCCGTATTTCGCGGCCACCTCGCACATGGCGAGGGCCTTTCGCCAGTTCTCGTCCGAGAGCCGCAGCGGCAGTCTGAAAAACAGGGGCTTGCGCCGCTGTGTCACGAGCCGTTCCACGAACCGCGAGATTCCATCCATGGTTTCGAAATCCCCCCGCTCGGTCACGTTCGGGCAGGTCAGGTCGAACTCGACGGCGTCCGCCAGGGGCTCCACCGCCCCGTGTCCGGCGAGCACCTCCTCGACCGTGAGGCCGCCCACGCTGACGATCAGGGGAGGACGACCCTCACCGGGGGGATGGGCCGCCCGAAACCTTCGCAACTTGCGGACCGCGCGGTCCAGCCCTTTCGATGGAAGCCCCATGTGATCGATGACGGCCATCCGCTCGGGCAGGCGCACCAGCCGGGGCTTCGGATTCCCCTTCCTCACCCCGGGCATGATGGTGCCGACGGTGAGGCTGCCGAAGCCGAGGTGGGCCAGGCCGGGGAGGGCGTCGGCGTCCTTGTCCAGTCCCGCCGCCAGACCGATGGGGTTGGCCTGCCGTAGCCCGCCCACCTCCGTTTCCAAGCGGGGATCGCCGGTTTGAAACCGGCCCGACAGAAGGCGCCACGGGACCTCTGTCGACAGGGCCCGCTTCGCCAGGTCGTGCGCCCGCTCGGCGGAGAGCCGAAAGAGAACCGGCCGGATCAGGCTTTCATAAACCCTCACGTCTTTCCCTCTCTTTCCCATCCGCGGGCGCCGGCCCATGGTATCCTTTCCGGCGTCCCCAATTCAACCGGGGAATGCCCTCGTCGGGAGACACCGACCTCGATTAGAATGTCCACATGGAACGGGAAGCGAAGCCCCGGGCGGGCGTCCTGTACGTTGTGGGGACCCCCATCGGGAACTTGGAAGACATCACGCTGCGGGCGCTGAAGACCCTCGCGGAGGTCGACCTGATCGCGGCGGAAGACACCCGCCGCACCCGGAAGCTCCTGTCCCGGTGCGAGATCGTCGGAAAACGGCTGGAGAGCCACCACGATCACAACAAGGAAGCCCGGACACACGGCCTCCTCCGGCGGCTGGAACAGGGGGAGAGCGTGGCCCTGGTCACCGACGCCGGGACCCCCGGTCTCTCGGACCCGGGCTACTACCTGGTGAAACGGGCGATCGAGGCCGGGATTGCCGTGGTCCCGATTCCGGGGCCTTCAGCCCTGACCGCCGCGCTTTCGTCGAGCGGGCTCCCCACCGACCGATTCGCCTTCGAGGGGTTTCTGCCGGTCAAGTCCGGCAGAAGACAGAGGCGTCTCGAAGCATTGTCCCGGGAGACCCGGACGGTTGTTCTCTTCGAGTCGCCCCACCGGATCACCAAGCTCTTATCGGAGCTGGAGGAGCGGATGGCCGGACGGCAGGTTGTCGTCGCCCGGGAATTGACGAAGATCCACGAAGAATTCCTTCGCGGAACCGTGCGGGAAGTGACGGAGCGGATCGGCGGGAGCAAGGCGAGGGGGGAGTACGTCGTCCTCATCGCGCCCGATAAAGACGGGGACGATTGACGCGGACCGGCCCCCCCCCCGCCCGTCGCGGCCTCCCCGACGGGATTCGGCGCGCGGGGAGGGGGGGGGCGATTAAGGATCGAAGCATGGAATCTCTGTTTGCGGGGCTGGGTCTGGGCTGGAACACCGTCCTCTTTGCGGCGGGCGGCGCCCTGGTCATCTGGGGGGCGGGGAAATTTCTGGACGGAGCGCTCTTCATCGCCCGCGCGGCCGCCATCTCCAAGGTGGTCGTCGGCGCGACGGTCGTCAGTCTCGCCACGACCTTTCCCGAGTTCGCCGTCTCCTTCAGCGCGGCCTTCCTGGGAAAGCCCCTCCTGGCCGTGGGCAACGCGGTCGGCTCATATCTGTGCAACATCGGCCTGGTCGTCGGCCTCTCGGCCCTGGTGGGCACGATTGCCGTGACGCGGCGGATCTTCATCAGGCAGGCCCTGTTCACCTTGGGGGCGGCGGTCGCGCTGTGGGCCGCGACCCTGGGCCGGGAATCCGTCGGGCGGCCGGTGGGCATCCTGTTCATCCTGGGGGCCGTGGGATTCCTGGTTTGCAATTGGCGCCTTTCCGCGGCCGGGGACGATCCGGAAGCGGAAGCGCCGAAAGTCGAGAAGGCCGAATGGGTCCGGCAGGGTCTTTGGTTCCTCGTCGGCGCAGCGTCGGTGGGCGCGGGAAGCATTCTGCTCGTCCAGAACGGCGCGCAGATCGCCCGGCACGCGGGGATCTCGGAGCTCATCATCGGCCTGACGATTGTCGCGGTCGGGACGTCCCTTCCCGAGATCACCCTGGCCGTCGCATCGATTGCCAAGGGCCACATGGACATGAGTCTGGGAAACATCCTGGGGGCGAACGTCCTGAACGTCTTCTGGGTCGTGGGGTCCAGCGCGCTCGTTATCCCGCTGCCCATCGTCGAGCAGAACCGGGTTCTGGATCTCCCCTTCACGCTCTTGATGATGATCGCGCTCCTGGTTTTCGGGTGGTCGGGCCGCGGTGTGGGCCGGATGAAGGGAGGGGTGTTGACCGGATTGTACGGGGTGTATCTGGCGTTGCTGGCCGTCTTTTTTCTAGGGTGATGAAGCGGATGGGTTCTCTCGACGAAGTCTCTGAGAAAATCGGGGGGCCGGCCGCCTGGCTCGCGGAAAGCCGGTTCGCCGTCGCCATGACCGGGGCCGGTCTGGGAACGGAGTCGGGCATTCCGGACCTCCGCTCCCCCGGCGGGATGTGGACGCGGCTGGATCAGCGGGATTTCACCTACCGCCACTACGTCGGCGACCTCGAGTCCCGCGTCCGCTATTGGCGGATGACGCCCGCGTACTACGCCCAAAACCTGCGGGCGGTCCCCCACGGCGGACACCGGGCGCTGACGGACATGCACAGAGAGGGCGTCCTCCGCCGGGTCGTTACGCAGAACACCGACGGACTGCACCAGAAGGCGGGTTTTCCGGAAGAGGACCTCATCGAGATCCACGGCACCTCCCATTGGGTGAAGTGCCTGGATTGCGGGATCCGGGAAACCCGCGAGGCCGTCAACCGCCGGGTGGAGGTGGGGGAGCTTCCGCCGCATTGCCCGTCGTGCGAGGGAATTCAGAAGACCGACGCCGTCTTCTTCGGCGAGGGCATTCCCCGCGACCGGATGGACCGGGCCGTTGAGTGGACGGACCGGGCGGACGTCTTCCTGGTCGTCGGCACGTCCCTGGTCGTCCAACCGGCGGCCGGCCTTCCGGCCCGGGCGAAGGCCCGGGGGGCCAGGCTGATCATCGTCAACCGGGAAGAAACCCCGCTGGACGCCGAGGCGGACGCCGTTCTGGCCGGAGACGCGGGCGAGGTCCTCCCGAGCCTGGCGCGGGCGGTCGCCTCCCTGCGGTCCCGGTAAGCCGGATCTCTGAGGGTCCCGGTTTTGGGGTCTCCGGCCCCGATTCGTGGAATGGGCCGTCCCCCCCCCGCCCCCCTGGAGGGTTGATGAAAGTCATCGCCGCCGAGTTCGAGAAATCGGTTGTCCACGGGAAGGACTGTCCCAAGGACCCCCTGGTGGAGGTCGCTTTCGCGGGCCGGTCCAACGTGGGGAAGTCCTCCATGATGAACACCCTCATGGGGCGCAAGGGGCTTGTGAAGACCAGCTCGACGCCGGGCAAAACGCAGACCCTGAACTTCTTCCGGGTCCGGACGGGCGGGGGGAGAGGGGGGGGCGGGGCGGGGTTCCGGTTCGTGGACCTTCCGGGCTACGGCTACGCCAAGGCGCCGGAGCGGGTCCGGCAGGCCTGGGGAAAGATGGTCGAGTCGTACCTCGAGGGCCGGGCGCCGCTTCAAGGGGTCGTCGTCATCCTGGACATCCGACGCGGCGCCGGGGACATGGACCGGGACCTGCTCGAATGGCTCGCCTCCAAAGGGATGTCGGCCCTCGTGGTGTTGACCAAGGCGGATAAGCTCTCGGCTTCCAAGCGCGCGGCCGCGTCGGCCCAGGTGAGAAAGGACCTGTCCCTCGGCCCCGAGGACCCGGTGACGTTCTCCGCCGCCAACGGGATGGGAAAGGACGCGCTCTGGCGAAGGCTCGGGCCGTGGGTGAGGAACCCGGCGGGTTTTTCCCGGGGATGAAGCGGAATCTTCTTTCCACGTGCGGCCTTCGAAGACGATTGGGATTGGAAAAATGAGCGACTTGTTGTTCGGCACGGCCGGGATACCCGCCAGCACGGGAGGCAAGAAGGGCACGCTGGACGGGGTTCGGCGCATCCGGGAGCTGGGCCTCGACTGCATGGAGGTGGAGTTTGTCCAGGGCGTCCGGATGAAGGAGAAGCTGGCCCGCGAGGTCGGGGAGGCGGCGCGGGAGAACGACGTGGCCCTGTCCGTTCACGGTCCGTACTGGATCAACCTCAACTCCCTGGAGCCGGAAAAGGTCGTGGCCAGCCGGGAGCGCATCCTGAACTCCGCGCGGATCGGCCATTTCTTCAGTGCGCGGGGCGTGGCCTTTCATCCGGCGTTCTACATGGGCGGCGCTTCCAAGGAGGTCTATCCGAAGGTCAAAAATCACCTGCGCGAGCTCGCGGTCCAGCTTCGCAAGGAGAAGGTCGACGTCGGCCTGGACCCCGAGACGACGGGAAAGGGCTCACAGTTCGGCTCCCTCGATGAGACCCTTCGGTTGGCCAAAGAGATCAAAGGCGTCCGGCCCTGCATCGATTTCTCTCACATCTACGCGCGGAGCACGGGAAAGTACAATACTTATACGGAGTTTTGCGAAATCCTGGAATCCGCGCGGACCACGCTTGGGGACGCGGCGCTTCAGGACATGCACATCCACCTGTCGGGCATCGAGTACGGCCCCAAGGGAGAAAGGAACCACGTTGTTTTGAAGGAGACCGTCTTCGACTACGCGGGCGTCCTCAAGGCGCTGAAGGATTTCGGCGCGGGCGGCCTCCTCATTTGCGAAAGCCCCATCCTGGAAGAGGACGCGCTGATCATGCAGAAGACCTATCGGGATCTGTGAAAGATCGAGCCTCCCCCCGCGCGGACAACCCCGCGGGCGACGGCGTCCCGGGGCGGCAATGGCGGACCGTTGACAGACCTCCCGGGCGCCCATATATTGGATAAAATTGTTTTGGATTCACCGATAGCCCTTCGTTCTTGGGGATTTGGACGGCCGGGGCGGCCCGCTGCAATCCTTCATGCCCCGCGAATATTCCCGATAAGGACCCTGAAATGGAAGTGTTCGATGTGGTGGTCATCGGCGGCGGACCCGCGGGTCTTTGCGCCAGCCTGTACGCCGGCCGCGCCAAGCTGAAGACCGTCGTCCTGGAAAAGGGCGTCCCGGGCGGGCAGATCGTCAACACCGGGGACGTGGAGGACTATCCGGGCTTCGAACACAT
>JASLXW010000185.1 GCA_030740135.1 Nitrospinota bacterium | reverse complement strand
TTCATCGCCGCCCTCGGAATGACAGATTGGGGCATTTCAGACCCCCCAGAATCGTTTTTCCGCAACCTGCTAAAGAAGGCGATCCGGCCTTGAAATGCAGTGCTGAGCGCATCGAATAAGCCCGCCTCCCGCCCTCTTGATGGGCGGACGGCCCGCGCGTTCCCCGAGGTGACGAAGGCGCTTCGCCGGACCGCATCCCCTCAGTAACTGCACACTGGGAATCGGTATGATCGTGGACCCTCTTTCATTCGGCTTCGGCGTAACGGCATTGACCTCGCCGGGCTTTCCGCCTCCATCATGACGCCCGCTTCCGTGATTGCGATGGCCATCGGATCGGCCTTTTTCTTCGCCGTGACGGAGGTCGCGATGCGCAACGCCCTTCGGACGGCGACGCCGATGATGACTTCCACCACGGTGATGGCGGTCCAGTTTGTCTTTTTTTCGGCCTTTATCCTGGGCACGGCCGGATTCTCCGGCCTCAGCCTTTCCGGATTCCTCTGGTTCGCGGTCGCGGGATTCTTCAACCCCTACCTCTTCCTCGTCTTTTACCTTATCGGTGTGCAGCGGATTGGGGTGGCGCGCTCCGCGCCCATCAAGGGTTCGGCGCCCATCTTCGGGGTGATCTTCGCTTTGTCCTATCTCGGGGAGCGGCTCCACCCCCTCCAATATCTGGGAATCGCGCTGATCGTGGCCGGGGTGGTGGTGATCTCGACCGAGGGCATCGGGAAAACGGGGGATGAGGCCGCGGGGAAATCCTGGAAAAAGGTTGACGCCGTATTTCCTCTGTTGGCCGGGGTGACGGCCGGCGTGGCGTCCGTCTTTTTCAAGGTGGGCATGGCGAAGCTGCCCTCCGCGCTTTTGGGCGCATGGACCAGTACGGTGGTGGGATTGGTTTTCTTTCCGCTCTCGGCCCTTCTGTTTACGGCGGACCGACGTTTCAGCGTCGGCCTGCCGTCCATCCCCTGGCTCCTCCTGGCGGGGACATCCGCGACGCTGGCCATGTACGGCTTCATTTACGCCCTGGGCGGCGGGCAGGCTTCCGTCGTCTTGACGCTCGCGCAGACCTCGCCGCTCCTTGTGGTCTTGATATCCGTCCTGTTCCTTCGTCAACTGGAGCGGGTCACTCCGCGGCTGGCGATTGGCGCCCTTCTCACGGTGGGCGGCGGGGCCCTGGCCAGCCTGTTCTGACGGGCCGGCCCGGCGCGCGTCCCCCTCAACGGCCGGCGGGGGCTGAAACCCCCGCGCCGCGCCGCTTTGGAGAGTCGCGCATATCGGGTCAATCCTTTCCGAGACGCGACGCGCGGGTCGGTATTGGAAATTGTAGAATCATCCGTCCGGTGATAGATTGAGGCGTGCGGCGGGCCGGGATGCGGATTTACGGTTGACCGATGGGATAGGACGCGAATCGGGATGAAAATTTTCGTGGACTCCGCGAACCTCTCGGAGATCGAGCAGGCGCTCGAGCGCGGATTCGTCTCAGGCGTAACGACGAACCCGACGATCTTCTCCAAGGAAGCGAAAGGGGACTTCCGCGGGCGCGTCCAAGAAATCATCGACCTGCTCAAACGCTACGACGCCGACATCCCGATCAGCGTGGAGATCTTCACGACCGATCCGAAGGAGATGCTCAAGCAGGCGGACGAGTTCGTCCGGCGCTTCGGCGGGTATGAGAGGCTGGTGATCAAGGTGCCGATCGGCTGGGACGAGCTGGCGGTCATTCGTGCGCTTCGGAAGAGAGACATCCCGGTGAACTGCACCTGCTGCATGTCGTACAACCAGGTCATCATGGCCGCCGCCGCCGGGGCAAACTACGCGAGCCTGTTCTACGGGCGCATCTGGGACATCGGCCACGACGGCCTGTCGATCGGGCGGCAGATCCGCGCGACGTTCCTGGAGCGGCAGCCGGCGTGCGAGCTGATCGTCGGCAGCATCCGGCACATCATGGACATCAACGACGTCCTTCAGGCGGGCGCGGACATCGTGACCGTCCCGCCGAAACTTTTTCCGCAAATGGTGGCCCACCCGAAGACGGACGAGGCGGTGAACCAGTTTGTGTCGGATTTTCAGAAGTGGATGACATGACCGCCCCCCGGCGTTTGGGACCGGCGCCGGGCATCACCGTGAAGCGGGCGGCGCGCTTGCCGGACCCGGACTGGCATCCTACGATCAGCCTGGATGAGGGCATCGCGGAAAGCGTCCGTTGGGTCCGGGGACATCTCGATGTCCTCAGGGACCTTCCCACCGAATCCCATTTCGAGCCTTAGCCGCGAGCGGTGCGCTTTCCTTTTGTCGAATCACTCGAATCCCGGGACGCCGACTTGACCGATTCACACTCCATTTCCGTATTCGGTCCCGCCCTCAATGAAGCCGGCAACCTCGAATGCGCAATCCGGGACATTGTCTCGGCCGCCGAGGAGGCGTTCGACGATTACGAAGTCTTGATCGTCAATGACGGAAGCACGGACAACACGGGCGAAGAGGCTGAAGGGCTTGCCCGGGAAAATTCGAAAATCCGGGATCAGGACCTGTTGAGAGAGATCATGATGTCGCCCTGCTGAAAAAGGAGGGCCGCACTCATGGCCGGCAAGACGTTCAACGCCGGCTCCCGGAACTATCCCGTGACGGAGATCGGCGAGATCGTTCGGAGCGTCGTCTCCCGGGAGATGCCGGCGCTGGACCCCATCGGGGTCGAGACCATGCCCTTCGACGGCCGGGGCCGTGAGGTGGCGGCGCGGTGGCCGGCCTCGGCGTGCTCTGAGCTTTGAGTCCCGATGATTCTCGGGGGGTCTTCGCAGCACGTCCTTCGTTCCGATTACGCTCTGATCTCATACCCCGGTCTCTTCCTGAATCCTTCGGCAATCGTTTTCGATTCGCCCAGGACGTGGTTTGCCGGAATACGGTCAGCGGGTTTTTCCGTTTGATGATTGCCCGCATCTGTCGTAACTTCTTGCCCCGGCGCCCTGTGCGACGCGTATTCTCGGCTGTCTCAGTTGAGCGGCCCGACCCCTTTCTCCCAAGGACACGCGGCGTCTCCCATCGCAAGTGGACCTCCCCCGGGTGTCGAGGGCCTGGAGTCCAGGCGCTCCCTCTCTTTCGGCTTGACCCGAACCGGGCGGGTGTGCGGAAATGCGCGCAGGCCCGAAAGCACGACACAGACGGCGCCCGGCGAGAACGGGAGACCGCTCCGGCGAGGAGTGCGGCGTCCACCTTCGCCGGCATGGAGGCGACCATGAAGATCATCGATCTCAGCCTGAACACCGAGCACCACGTACCGGTTCCCCCTTCGGTTCCGCAGACGGTCACGATGAGCACGGCCTACCGGAAGCCCACCCACTGGCAGGCCACCTGGGTCTCTTTCTCGGCCCACACGGCCTCGCACTGCGATTCCGCCCTTCACGTCCTCGGGGGGAAGGCCCCCATCGACCGGGTCCCCCTGGAGAAATTCATCGGCGAGGCGGTCGTCCTGGATCTCACCCACAAAGGCCGCAAGAACGCGGAGATCACGCTGGCCGACGTGAAGAAATACGACAAGGTCCCCAAGAAGAACGACATCATCGTCCTGCGGACCGACTGGGGGCGGAAGAAGTTCGGCAAGCGGGAGTATTACACCGATTCCCCCTACATCAATGAAGACGTCGCGCGCTGGCTCGTGAGGAAGAAGCCCAAGGCCATCGGGTTCGATTTCTTCGAGGAGTACAACGCCCGCCTCAAGGACTTCAAGCCGGCCGACTTCGTCGTCCACCGGATCATGATGGGGGCCGGGATCTTTCTCATCGAGGGGATCACCAACCTTCACCTCATCAAGAAGAAGCGCTTCGTGCTTCACGCGGCGCCCATCAAGCTGAAGAAGTGCGAGGCGGCCCCGGCGCGGATCTACGCCGTGGTGTGACCGTCCTTCCTCTCAAGACGCCTCACGGGGGCCCGAAATAATGAAGAACTTCTTCCGGGGGACATTTTTAAAAAACGGTCCCCCGGACCCCTCCCAGGGGTTGGGAACCCCCTGGTGGGGCAGGCGCGGGTCGGTTGACCCTCCAGCCCGCCATCCGATGGCGGCCAAGATGGCCGCCCTACCGGGTCACGCCCTGTGGCTTGGCATTCCTGGGGTGAGGGTCGGATTGACCAAGCAGTTCGTCTGTGGCCAACGGTGGCTTCGAGCTTTGTCCGAATGTCAGCGTTCCTACTCGTGAGACTATCGGAGAGCCGTGCGCCACAGAGCTCGTAATGAGCGCAAGCCGCTCCAACCGCAGCTTGGTCGGCACGCAAGTGCCTTGGCCGGCGCGCAAGCGCCATGGAGGTCTCAACGAATGAAAGGCGTCACGATCATCGACCTGTCCCAGCCCATCTATCAGGGGATGCCGGTTTATCCCGGCCACGTGAAGACGATCATCTTCACCAACCCCACGCACGACGAGACCCGCCGGGCGAAGAAGGATTTCTCCTACGAGTGCCGGGGTCTCCTGATGAGCGACCACGGCCCCACGCACCTGGACGCCATCAACCACCTCACGCCGGACCCGAGCGCGGAGTCCATCGACCGGATCCCGCTGGAGACCTTCTTCACGCCGGCGATCTGCCTGGACGTCTCTCACGTCGGCGCCCAGGTTACGATCTCCAAGGCGGATCTGGAGGCGGCCCTTGAGACGCACGGCCTGAAGATCGTGCAGGGCGACACCGTCCTCCTCTGGACCGGGCACTATGACCGGAACTACGGCAAGAACGACAACATCGAATGGCTCTACGAGTACCCGGGCCTGAATCGGGAGGCGACGGAGTGGCTTCACGACCAGGGATGCGTCAACGTCGGCGTGGACGCCCCCAGCATCGACAACTTCAAGGACACGACCTATCCCGCTCACCACGTCTGCCTGGAACGGAAGATGATCAACACCGAGAACCTCTGCAACCTGGACCAGGTGGCGGGCAAGCGGTTCATCTTCAGCGGCCTGCCGCTCAAGGTCATCGACGGCACAGGCTCTCCCATCCGCGCGGTGGCGCTGTTCCTCGATGACGATTTTGGGCGCTGAAGATTCGGTGGAATCGGTATGTCATGAAGTCAGGTGCACGATTGAAAGCGGACAAAACGTTGAGAAAACCGGGACAAGAACACCCAGCCCCCGATTGATCAACAAGAGATTCGACCCCGCTTTCGACCTGCAAACCCTATCCCTTTGCTTGGTGGAGCGATAAACAAAGCGGCCCGGCGAAAAGGAACCCTCTATTGACCATCGCCCTGTTCTGGGGACTTGTGGCCGGCGCTTCATTCGGTGTCGGGGACTTTGCGATCCGGATGGGCGTGCGCAATGGGACGCCGTTCACCGGGGCCATCATCATCTCCTCAACGGTCATCGCCGTCTCCGGCGTCGCGGCCGGCATTCATGGCGTCGCGGACGGCTCCTTGTGGCCCGCGATCGGCTGGTTTTTGCTCATGGGATTGGCGGCTTCGGGTCCCGGAAGGATCTTCTTTTTTTACAGCCTGCGCCGGATCGGCGTCTCCAGGGCCACGGTGCTGATCATCGTCACTCCCCTGTTCAGCCTGCTCTATGCCATGGTCTTTCTGGGCGAGCGCCCTTCCTGGCACATCATCCTCGGACTGCTGTTCGTCATCTCGGGCGTCGGGGCCGTCGTGATGGACCGGTCGGGAATTCGAATGAGCCCGAAGGCCGTTCTCCTCGGTTTGACGCCGGCCCTTTTTTTGGGGGGCACGCTCGTCTTCAGCCGCCTGGGGATGCAGTCCCTGCCGGATCCGACCCTCGGAAACATTGTCACCTCCCTGGGCTCTTTGCTCTTCCTGTTGGCGGCCCAACCCCTCATTCCGAAACAGGAGCGCTGGGGAGTCGAGCGGCGGGGAGTGGCGTGGTTCGGGTTGGGCGGTCTTTGCTATTGCGCCGCGTTCTTCGGCCACCACACGGCTTTGGGATCCGGGCCCGTCAGCTTTGTCGCGCCTATCACATTCACCTCCTCGCTCTTCTCCATTCTGATCGCCCGCCTCTTCGCCCAGGATCTGGAACGGGTCACATGGCGTCTTGCCGCAGGCGCTTTTACGGTCTTCATCGGGGTCTATCTGGTCTCCCTCTCCAACGCGGGGTGACGCCCATCGGAGGGAGGATTCCCGAGGTGGGCCATTGGAGAACCGTCAGATGAACGCATCGCATGATTTGGCGTTGTTACAGCCGGGAAGAATCGGAAACCTGGAGATCCGGAACCGTTTTGTCCGGTCCGCGACGGGGGAAAGCCTCGCGGACGAGCACGGGTTCATCAAGCAAGGGTTTCAGGACCTTCACGTCACGCTGGCCCGGCACGGCGTGGGATTGCTCATCACGGGACACATCTACGTCCACCGGAGGGGAATGTACAAGGTGGGCATGACGGGCCTGGACCGAGATGATCACATCGGCGCGCTCCAGCGTCTCACCGGGGCTGTCCACGCCGAGGGCGCGCGAATCTTCGCGGAGCTCAGCCACACGGGGGAGAAGAACGCGATGCCGGGCGTGGAGCCGATCGCGCCCTCCCCCAAGCAAAACCCCCAGACGAAGAAAACGGCCAAGGCCGCGACGGAGGAGGAGATCCGGGAGGTCATCGACTCCTTTCGGAGCGCGGCCCGGCGGGCGAAGGAGGCGGGCTTCGACGGCATCCACATTCACGGCGCCCACGGTTACCTGATCTCGCAGTTCCTCTCTCCTTATGTAAACCACCGGGAAGACGCCTGGGGGGGGCCGTGGGGGATGATTATCTCGTGACGATCAAGCTGGGTGCGCTCGACTTTGCGGCCGGCGGCCTCAGCCTGGAGGAGGGAGTCGCCACCGCGGAGGGGCTGGAGCGGATGGGGATCAACGCCATCGAGATTTCCTCCGGCTGCAGCGAAACCGGCTGGGCGGGGGCTTGGCCGTACGCGGGCGTGAGCCGGAAGCGAGCCCTGGAGGACAAGCTGTTCCACCGGATTTTCGCAAAACCGGTTCCCGAAGGCCATTTCTTGGAGGAAACCCGCCGGGTGCGGGAACGGGTGAAGTGCCCGGTGATCGCCGTCGGCGGTCTCCGGACGGTGGAGACGATGGAGTCCGTTATCAAAGGGGGAATCGCCGATTTCGTCTCCCTGAGCCGGCCCTTTGTCCGGGAGCCGGATCTGGTCCGCAAGATCGAGCGAGGGAAACGAGGTGTGGTGGACTGCACCTCGTGCAACATTTGCAGCGGCTACGCCGGCCTGCATGGGCTGCAATGCTGGATAAAAACCAACAAGGACCTGCTCATTCACGCGTGGTGCAGATTCACGGGACAACTGCACTGAGACGCCGGACGGAATCTCATTTTTTAGAATGCCGGCCGGTTGCCCGCCGGGTTTATTGTATGAAACCAGAACCTATCTCAAAATCCCATCTCACACTCCTTGGACCTTTTGTCGTTATTCCCGCGAAGCTTGTCCCCGAGGGCCTTAATCGGGGAGCGGAAATCCAGTGTTTTCAAACCTTTCTGGATGCTCGCTTACGACATGCGGGCATGACGGTTAGGGCACTACCCATTTCGAGATAGGTTCTACTCCGAGGCGGCCTTTTGCAGGGCCGCGAGAACGCGGGCGGGCGAGAACGGCATCTCTTGAATCCGGACCCCAACGGCGTCACGGATGGCGTTGGCCACGGCCGCGGCCGTCGAAATCAGCGTCGGCTCGCCGATTCCCTTGGCGCCGAAAGGCCCCGTCGGGTCCGGGTCCTCTACAAGGATGGAATGAACCTCCGGCATGTCCAGCGTGGTCGGGATCTTGTAGTCGAGCAACGTCGGATTGGTCACCGCTCCGTTTTCAAAGACCATCTCTT
>JASLXW010000184.1 GCA_030740135.1 Nitrospinota bacterium | reverse complement strand
GAGACGCCGGCGCCCGATCAAAAGACCGAACCCTCCACCCCGAGATCTTGTGGCCTCCGTCAAGGTCGATAACTTCGTTCGCCTGGCGCCGAAGGCGAAAAAGCGGCGGTCGAAGCCGAAAACCGCCACAGAGCTCTTGGGCCTTCTCCGAACCGATCCGAACGGCGTAGCGGCCTCCCCGAGAAAGAGAAACCCCCGCTCCAGGAAAAAAGTCCGGCTTGCTCCTCTTCTGACTCAGGATGTTCGGTACAGGGGGTATCGTTACGCAATATGGAAGAAAATCGATGAGCGCCTCTACTTCCCGGAGGCTGCCGCCGCGGGGAAAGTTCGCGGGAAGGTCATCATCCGGTTCGAAGTGACCCGCGACGGCCGGCTGGCAACGCTTAATCTCCTCCAAAGCTCCGGTTTTCCGCTCTTTGACGAAGAGGCCCTGATGGCCATCCGGAAGTCCGCTCCATTTCCAAAATTTCCACCCATCATCAAGCTGAACCGGCTCGCCATCAAAAGCGAGATCCTGTATGAACCTTGAGACCATCGATCCTTCATGGATGAAGCAAGCGCGGGGTTTCGGCTGAGTCCGACGACGGCGGATGTGGCCATCGAGACCTGGGGCCCTGATGCGGAGGACGTCTTCCGGGAAGCGATCCGGGGACTGTTCAGCGTGATGTGCGACCCGGGGACCGTCGAGCCCCGGCGATCGATCCCCTGCCGGGTCAGCGGGGAAAACACCGAAGACCTCTTTTTTCGCTGGTTGAACGAGGCCATTTACCTTCATGAGATTCACGGATTTCTCGCTTGCGATGTCCGGATCTCCCGATGGACGAACACCCGAGTGGAGGGACTGTTGATTGGGGAGGCGGTGGACCCTGAGCGCCACGCCCTCGGCCTGGAGGTCAAGGCCGCGACCCTGCACCGGCTGAAGGTGGCCCGTGAGCCTGGCGGGTGGCGGGCGTATGTCATTGTGGATGTCTAGCCTCGGGTCTCAAGAGGAGATTCACAAGCCCATGGCCGTGCCCCTCGTCAAGCTTGACGAGCACCGCTACGAAATTCCAAAAGAATACAAGCCCGGTATGAGGGTGCCGGGACTCGTTTACGCGAGTGGACGTTTGCTTCAGGAAATTCTCAAGGATGATTGCCTGGATCAGGTCGCCAACGGCGCCACGTTGCCCGGAATCGTCACGGCCTCCATCGCCATGCCGGACATCCACTTCGGCTACGGCTTGCCCATCGGAGGCGTTGTCGCCACCGATCCCCAACGGGATGGAGTCGTCAGTCCCGGCGGCGTTGGGTTCGACATCAACTGCGGCGTCCGCCTTCTGCGGACCCATCTCCGCATCGAAGATGTCGAAGACAAGATCCGGCCGCTGGTTACGGCCCTCTTCCAGCAGGTCCCCTCCGGTGTCGGCTCCCGAAGCGACCTTCGTCTGGCCGACGGGGACAAAACCCCCTTGCTTACGCGAGGGGCCCAGTGGGCCGTCGAGCGGGAATTCGGCTCGCCTTCCGACTTTCCGCACGTGGAGTCCGGCGGGGCGTTGGCCGGCGCCGCCCCGGACGAAGTCAGCGACAAGGCCTTCGAGCGCGGCCGCCGGCAGCTCGGCACCCTCGGTTCCGGCAACCACTTCGCCGAGATTCAGGTGGTGCGGGAAATATTCGATCCCCGAATCGCCGACGCCTTCGGATTATTCCCCGGGGGGATCGCCGTGATGATTCACACCGGATCCCGCGGCCTGGGTCACCAGGTGTGCACGGACTTTCTGGGGGTGATGGAGAAGGCGATGGTTCGGTATGGAATCCGGGTTCCGGATCGCCAGTTGGCCTGCGTCCCGCTGGATTCTCCCGAGGGCAGGTCCTATCTGGGCGCCATGCGGGCCGCCGCCAACTTCGCGTGGGCGAACCGCCAATGCATCCGCGGAAAAGTCGAGGAGGCCTTTCTCCGCGTTCTCGACATCTCGCCCCGGGAATTGGGAATGAGCACCCTGTACGACGTTGCGCACAACATCGTAAAACTGGAAGATCACGCGGTGAACGGGAAGAAAAGAAAGGTGGCCGTCCACCGCAAAGGGGCCACCCGGGCGTTTCCGCCCGGCCATGAAGAGGTTCCGTCTGATTACCGGAAGGTCGGCCAGCCGGTCCTGATTCCCGGCGACATGGGACGTCACTCTTTCGTCCTGGCGGGAACGGACGGAGCCATGGGCGAGTGCTTCGGCAGCACCTGTCACGGAGCGGGCCGCCGGTTGAGTCGACACGCGGCCAAAAAATCCGCGAGGGGACGGGCGCTTCACCGCGAGATGGAAGACCGCGGCGTTTTTGTTATGGCGGCCGGCCGGGCTACGATGGCCGAGGAGATGCCGGAAGCCTATAAAGACGTGTTGGACGTGTTGGACGTGGTCCATGCGGCGGGTATCGCCAAAAAGGTCGCCCGGCTGAAGCCCGTCGGATGTATCAAAGGTTAACGAACCGACCCGGCGAGCGGATCGGAAACCCGAAGAACCCGAGCGGTTTCTTAGGAAATCCCATGACCGAACGAATTGCGGTGATCGGCGCCGGGAGTTGGGGAACCACCCTGGCCCACCACTTGGCTCAACAGGGAAACGACGTCAGCCTCTGGGTCTATGAACCCGATGTCCGGGAGGCCATCGAGCGGCGACACGAGAATCCGGTGTTTCTTCCCGGCGTCCGCTTGAGCCGCCGCATCACACCGACAAATGATCTGAGGGCCTCGGTGGCGGGCGCGGCCGCCATCGTATCCGCCGCGCCTTCGCACGTTGTCGGAAAGCTCTGGGAGGCGCTCGCTCCCGCGGTTCCGGCAAACGAGATTGTGATCAGTGTGTCAAAAGGGATCGAAACGGACTCCCTCCGGACCATGACCCAAACGATTCAGGAAACCGTCGGCCCGGGGCATCGACTCCGGTTGTGCGCCCTGTCGGGTCCGACCTTTGCCGGGGAGGTCAGCATCGGACTTCCGGCGGCGGCCGTGGTCGCGTCGAACGATTTCGAAGCCGCCCATTGGGCGCAGGATCTATTTTCCGGCCCCGCATTCAGGGTGTACACGGGAGACGATGTGATCGGCGTGGAGCTTGGGGGCGCTCTCAAGAACGTTATCGCCCTCACGGCGGGCGTCTCCGACGGCCTGGGTCTCGGATACAGCGCCCGCGCGGCCCTGCTCGTCCGGGGGATGGCCGAAATCACCCGCCTTGGGGAGGCGATGGGGGCGGACGCGAAGACCTTCTCCGGTCTCACGGGGTTTGGCGATCTGGTCCTCACCGGGACGGGAGAGTTGAGCCGCAACCGGACCGTCGGACTCCGCCTGGGGGGTGGAGAGAAACTTTCGGAAATCCTGGACGGAATGCAGATGGTCGCCGAGGGGGTCGAGACGACAAAGGCCGCCAAACGTCTCGGCGAACGGGAAGGGGTCGAGCTTCCGATCATTGAGCAAACCCATCGTATCCTCTTCGAGGGGCAAAGCCCCCGGATGGCGCTGGAAGAATTGATGAATCGAGAACTCCGCGGAGAATTCGCGTGAACCCGATGAGGAGCGGTCCTGACCCCTGCGCATCTCCTGGAGTTCAATTCTTCTTCTTTGAACGTTAGATTCGGCCGGACATGCTTTCCCGACTCCAAACACTCGACCTGAACCTCTTTCAGCTCGTCAACACAATGAATTGGCCGGAGTGGTTTTCCGTCCTTCTGTCCGCGCTGGGACAGGCGAATCTTTGGATCGCCCCCATCGCGCTGGCCGTCCTGATCCTGGTGATCCTGGGCGCCCCGCGCGCTCGGGTTTATGTCGTGACGGCGCTGCTGGCCCTCTTGCTGACGGAGTTCCTGGTGTCGGAAATCATCAAGCCCCTGATCGCCCGGCCGAGGCCTTGTCATGTTTTGCGGGAGGTCCGCCTGTTGGGGGGCTGCACCCGGAGCTTCGCCATGCCGTCCGGACATGCCTCGAACGTGGTCGCCCAGGCGGTCGTTCTCGGTTTGTTCTATGGACGGGCATTTTTCATCTCCTTGCCCGTTGCGGGATTGGTCGGCCTGTCCAGGGTGGTGCACGGAAAACACTATCCCGGCGATGTCCTGGCGGGGATGCTCCTGGGCCTTGGGGTCGCTCTTCTGATCGTCCGTGTGTTCCGTTTTCGGCTGGAAGCCGTAGACCGGCGCATGGTCGGGTGGTTCTTTCCGCAAGGTCGGATCTCGAGACCTCAGCTTCCGGTGATCGGCAATCCGTCCGTCGTTTTCTGGTGCTGTCTCGGTGTCGCCGCACTGGTTCGGCTGGGGTGGGCGGGCTGGACGGATCTGGCGCCAGGTGAAGCGGCCTTGTGGGATCAAGCCCGAGACATCGGCGGGTGGGGTTGGCTCAGCGCTTCGCCCGCCGAGGCTTTGGCCGCGGCGGGTACGAGCCTGCTCGGCGATTCGGAATGGGGCGTGCGGGTCTTTTCCGTTACGGCTTCCATCCTGACGAGCATCATCCTCTACGCGTGGGCTCGGAGGGCCTTTCCCTGGTCCGGGTGGGCGGGTCCGATTGCGGGACTCGGTCTCCTCGCGGCTCCCGTTTTCGGGATCGGCGGCGCGAGCCTGACGGAGACGACGCTCTCCTTCCTGTTCTGGTCGGGGGCGCTGGCGTCCGCCGAGCGATCCATCGCCCGGGAGGACGAGGCCCCGTGGGGATGGTGGGTCTGGGGCCTGTGTGTCGCTCTGGCCGTTCGGATCCACCCGTTCTCCGTTCTCCTCGTTCCCCTGGCCGTCTTTCGTGTGGTTCTGACCCGGGCCGGACGCCGGCAATCGACCCGGGCCGCGCCTTACTTGGGACTGGCTCTTGCGGTCGCTGTTACGTTCACCCCCTGGGCGCTGGGGGCGGAGACCGGGTCGCGGCCGTTGGCCGGGGGGCGGCCCGAGGAAATCGGGGCGTTCCTGCTGTGGCCCGTGGTTCAATTATCGGCCCCTTTGGTGCTCTTCATCTTGTGGGGGGGGGCTTGGGTTTTTTGTACGGGGTTGCGGGAGCGGAACAAGGAATACCTTCACCTGGCGTGGTTCTTTCCGGTCTTGATCGGATGTTTCCTGGTGTGGATCAAAGCGGGCGACGTGCGCGCCGAATGGGCGGCCCCCGCTTGGCTCCCGGCCTGGATGACGGCCGTGGGCGCAACCACTGAGATCCTCCGACGACGAAATGATCAAAGTCTGCACCTTTTGAAAATCCTGGCCCTTGTTTTATTGACGGGGTTGTTCCAGACTGCGATCCTGCTGAATGGAGGACTTCTGCGGAAGTTGGAGTTCAAGTGGATTCCGGAAAGCACTTTCGCAAATCAGGTCACCGGTTGGAGCCAATTGGGAGAACGGGTGACCCGAAGTCTCAAGGAGATGGGGGAGGAGACGGTGCTCCTGGCGGCCGATTCCGGAACGGCGGCGGCGGTTTCCTTCTACACGAGGCCTGATGGAGTTCCCCTTCAAAAGCCGAACGTTCGCCGGATCCGGACCCAGGGCCGGCCGCTCGCTTATCCAAATGGCCCGGAGGGTTGGAGGGCGCTCCTGGTCATGGTGGGGGAGTGGGGTGAGCCGCCGGCATCCGTCCGACGCGCGTTCAACACCTGGAGTCGCGAATCCTTCTTTCGTGTAAAACGGGGGAAATTCAAGGTCATCCGGTCGGTCACCCTCTTTCGGCTTTTGGGGTACACGGGTTTGCCGAAATAGCGGCGAGGATTTGGAAGAGGTCACATTGAGCCTGGCCAAGCTGACTGAACCGACCCGGGACATTGATGAAGAAATGAAAGAAACCTCCCTTGGTCTGTCCGTCGTCATCCCTGTTTACAACGAAAAGGACAACCTCCTTCCCCTGCATGACCAGTTGATCTCCGCCATCGAGCCCATCGGTATCTCGTACGAAATCATTTATGTGAACGACGGCAGCACGGACGGCAGTGAGGAGGTTCTGCAAGACATTCAAGCAGGGAGCCCGGTCACGGCCGTTCTCCATCTGAGACGGAACTTCGGCCAGACGGCGGCAATGGCGGCCGGCTTCGATCGGGCCGGGGGCGAAGTCGTCATCACCATGGACGCGGATCTTCAAAACGACCCCGCCGATATTCCCAGGCTGTTGGAGCCGCTCAAGGACCATGACATTGTCAGCGGCTGGCGAAAAGACCGCAAGGACGCCTTCTGGACCCGCCGGCTTCCTTCCCGGATAGCCAATTGGCTGATCTCGTGGATCACGGGGGTCCGCCTCCGGGACTATGGATGCACGCTCAAGGCGTACCGCAGAGAAGTGGTGGAAAATCTGGAATTGTGGGGCGACCACCATCGGTTTGCGCCCGCCGTGGCTTCCTGGATGGGCACCCGGGTGTCCGAGATTGAAGTGAATCACCGTCCCCGTGTCCGCGGAGTATCGAAATATTCAACCACCCGAATTTTTAGGGTCCTGATGGACCTTCTGGTCGTCAAGTTCTTTCTGAGCTATTCGGCCAGTCCCATCCGATTCTTCGGAGGCGTAGGGATGATTTCCGTGGCGGCGGGCATGGTGATCTCGCTCTACCTGACAATCCTCAAGCTGAGCACGGGCGCAGACATCGGCGGCCGCCCCCTGTTGGTCCTGGGCGTTCTGCTGATCGTCGTCGGTCTCCAGCTTCTCTTGATGGGACTCCTCGGTGAGCTGGTCGCCCGCGTATATTACGGGGTCATGAACAAACCCATCTATGTCGTGCGCGAGCTCCCCAAGGCCGGCAATCCGCCCGGCGCGCCCGAGGGGAGATCGACCCCGCAACGGCCAGGATGACTTAAGGAGCGCCCCTCGTGAATGAAAATCAGGCTGTTGTTCCCGAAACGCTGGAGGGGTGGGCCGTCTTGCACCAGGTCTTCCGCATTAACCGGGCTTCCTGGAACCGCCTCTCGGAAAGAGAAAGGAGCCAGGCGACCCTGGAAGCTGGGAACTTTCTGGAGCGCGTCTCCGCTCCGCCCCACGGCGAAAGCGGGGCCTTCAGCTTGCTGGGGCACAAGGGCGACCTTCTCCTGCTTCATTTCCGACCCACCTTCGATGAGCTGAATCAGGTGGAATTGGGTTTCGCGCGACTCGCCTTGGCAGAACACTTGACGGCATCGGATTCCTACCTCTCGTTTGTCGAGCTCGGTCTGTACGAGCTGACCGCAAAGCTCCACGAGCAATTCTTGGCCGACGGCCTCACGCCGGACAGCGAGGAATGGAAGGAAAGGTGGAAATCCGAGATGGCCGCGCAAAAGGAGCGCGTGCGCGCCCGCCTGTATCTGCCCATGCCCCGTGACCGATACCTGTGCTTCTATCCCATGGACAAGCGGCGGGGCGAGGAGGTGAACTGGTACCAGGTTTCGATGGAAAAGCGTCAGCACATGATGCGCGACCACGGCATGATTGGAAGGAAGTACGCCGAGCGCGTTACGCAGATCATCACCGGCGGAATCGGCTTCGACGATTGGGAATGGGGGGTGTACCTGTTTGCGCCGGACCCGCTGGTGTACAAGAAGCTGATCTACGAAATGCGGTTTGACGAGGCCAGTGCGTTATACGCCGAGTTCGGGCCGTTTTGCGTCGGCCTCCGGTTCGCTTCGGAAGAGCTGCCCAAACTCTTCTCGGGCCGGGTCCCGGGCTGGAAGTCCGGAGATTGACTCAATTTCTCACCCAGGGTTGGCCGGGAAGCGGCCTGGCGATCAGGCATCGCTTGCGGATTGGATTTTTCGGAGGAGGTGGCGCTCCGCATGGCGAAAATCGTCGATCGTATCGACGTCAAACCAGGCATCCGACGACGGTACGGCCAGCAAGGGGGTCTCCGCAATCAAGCGTTGAACGCCGGAGGTCAGGCTGTGTTCCCCCTCAC
>JASLXW010000183.1 GCA_030740135.1 Nitrospinota bacterium | reverse complement strand
CCGCCCCCATCGCGTAGCCGGTAGACGATATGCTCATCGAGGACCTCAAGGCCATCCAGGAGCGGCGCGGCTACCTGCCGGAAGACGAGCTCCGAGCGCTGTCCGCACGGACCCGCGTCCCGCTTTACGAAATTCAGGGCGTCGCCTCCTTCTATCCCCACTTTCATCTCGCGCCCCCGCCGCCCGTCCGCGTGGACATCTGCGTCGACCTGGCCTGCCATCTCCGGGACGCCGGGTCGCTGAAAGAAACCGTTGAGGCCGCCCTCCCCGGCGGAGACCGGGAGAAGGTTCGGGTGTGCGGGGTGTCTTGCCTGGGCCGCTGCGACCGGCCGTGCGCAATCGCCGTCAATGATCACGTCTACGACGACATCCCGGCGGGAGAGGTCTCCGGCCTGATTCGGTCGGCCCTCGCGGGAGAAGATTTGGGCGGCAAAGCGCCGGCGGTCCCCGGCGCCCCGTGGAAGATCGACCCATATCGGGAAACCCCAAAGTACGAGGCCCTGCGGAGGGTTCTGTCGGAAGGGCCGGAATCCGTCATCGAGATGCTCAAAACCGCCGGCCTCCGGGGAATGGGCGGGGCGGGCTTTCCGGCGGGGCTCAAGTGGGAAATCGTCCGCAAGGCCAAAGGCGCTCCCAAGTACGTCGTCTGCAACGCCGACGAGAGCGAACCCGGAACATTCAAGGACCGGATCATCCTGGAAACCCTCCCCCACCTCGTTATCGAGGGGATGGTCCTGGGGGGGTTGGCCGTCGGCGCCGAACGGGGGACCCTCTACCTGCGGCATGAATACGGCCATGTGGTCCCCGGCCTCGAGCGCGAGCTGGACGAAGCCGGAAATCTGGGCCTGCTGGGTCCCGACATCCCGGGGTCCGGCCGCGCCTTTGAAATCGAGATCTTCCTCAGCCCGGGCGGCTACATCTGCGGAGAGGAAACGGCGCTGCTCGAAGCCCTGGAAGGCAAGCGCGCCGAACCCCGGAACAAGCCCCCGTTCCCGGGCCATGTGGGTCTTTGGGGGAAACCGACGCTCATCAACAACGTGGAGACCTTCGCACACGCGCCCTCGATTTGCCTCAACGGCCCCGATTGGTTCATCGCGGGGGGAGAGGGGGACGCGGCGGGCCTCAAGTTCCTGGCCCTCTCGGGGGACGTGAACCGCCCCGGTGTGTACGAGGTCCCCCTGGGGACCCCGGTCCGGCGGCTCATCGAGGAACACGGCGGCGGCGTGTCCGGCGGCAGCCGGCTCAAGGCCTTCATGCCCGGGGGGACCTCCTCCGGGTTTCTCCCCGCGTCGATGGCCAACATCCCCCTGGACTTCAAGCCCCTGGCCGACGCCGGATCGATGCTGGGGTCTGGGGCGGTCGTGGCGATCGCCGAAGGGCGGGACATGCTCGATCTCGCCTTCAACGCCATGCGGTTTTTCCGCGACGAGTCGTGCGGCAAGTGCGCGCCCTGCCGGATGGGGACGGAGAAGATCGTCGATCTCCTCCGGGACGCCCTGGTCGGCCGGGGAAGACCGGAAGCCGCCGCTCTGATCCGGGAGCTTTCCGAAGCAATGATGGAAACGTCCATCTGCGGACTGGGACAAGCCGCGCCGAACCCGATCCTTTCCGTCATCCGCCATTTCCCGGAGGAGGCGGCATCCCGGATCGAGGGAAGGTCATAGGGAGTGTTCATCCATCCGTCAGCGCGGGACAGAACCATCCCTGAGCGCATGACCCGCTGAGAGGAACTTCGAGAATGGCCACCGCGGAAGCCGTCAAGACCCTCACGCTTAACATCGACGGCCGGGATGTCACCGTCCCCGAAGGGACGACGATCTACGACGCCGCCCGGTCCGGCGGGGGGGAGAGTGGGAGGGAGATCCCGACCCTGTGCCACCAGCCCGGCCTGAGCCCGGCGGGCGTCTGCCGGGTCTGCGCCGTCGAGGTGGAGGGCGCGCGCGTCCTGGCGGCCTCCTGCTGCCGGGAGACCGAGGCCGGGATGACCGTCCGGACGAATTCAGATCGGGTGAAAAACGCCCGGCGGATGCTCGTCGAGCTCCTCATGGCGGATCACCCGGCGCCTTGCGAAAGACACCGCAAGACCCGCGACTGCGAGCTCGAAGTCCTGGCCGAGCGCCTGGGCGTGGCGGAGTCGCGGCTCGCGCCGAGGGCCCGGGCGAACGGCCGCGACGTTTCCTCCAAGGTGATCGACGTCGACCACAGCGCCTGCATCCTGTGCGACCGCTGCATCCGCGCCTGCGCCGACCTCCAGTCGAACGACGTCATCGGCCGAAGCGGGAAAGGGTTCCTCGCCAAGATCGGATTCGATCTCGACCTGCCCATGGGAGCGTCCACGTGCGTGGCGTGCGGCGAATGCGCCGCGGCCTGTCCGACCGGGGCCTTGACCGAGAAACCGCTGGTGGCGGAGCGGACGGAGACCGCCCGGGCGGTGGACTCGGTTTGTCCCTATTGCGGCGTCGGTTGCTCGATCGCCTATCACGTCGAGGACAACCGGATCGTCGGCGTCACCGGCCGGGAAAGCCCGGTCAACCACGGCCGGCTCTGCGTCAAGGGCCGGTACGGTTACGACTACGCGCACCACAAAGACCGCCTGACCGTCCCGCTCATCCGCAAGGAGGGGATTCCCAAGGACCCCGGCGCGCTGGACGACCCGATGGACGCCTTTCGGGAGGCCTCCTGGGACGAGGCCATGGAGAAGGCGGCCGGCGCGCTGAAGGACATCCGGGACGCGCACGGCTCCTCCGCCCTGGCCGGGTTCGGCTCGGCGAAGTGCTCGAACGAGGACAACTATCTCTTTCAGAAACTGGTCCGGGCCGTTTTCGGGACCAACAACGTGGACCACTGCACCCGGCTCTGTCACGCCTCATCGGTGGCCGCGCTCATGGAACAGATCGGCAGCGGCGCGGTGTCGAACGCGTTCGCCGACGTGGCCCTGGCCGACGTGGCCCTGGTGGCCGGCTCCAACACCGAGGCGAACCACCCCGTGGCCGCGACGTTCATGAAAGAGGCGCACGAGGCGGGAACGAAGCTCATCGTCGCCGATCCGCGAAAGGTCTCCCTCGCCCGGCTCGCCGACCACTATGTCGGCTTCAAACCTGGCACGGACGTGGCCTTTTTCAACGGGATGCTCCATGTCATCTTCCGGGACGGGCTCGAGGACGAGGCGTTCATCGCCCGGCGGACCGAGGGCGTCGAGGCGCTCCGCCGGACCGTGGCGGCTTACCCCCCCGATCGCGTCGAGAAGATCACGGGCGTCAAGGCCGGGCTCATCGAGGAGGTCGCCCGCGCGTACGGCTCGGCCGAGCGGGCCATCACCTTCTGGGGGATGGGGATCAGCCAGCACACCACCGGGACGGACAACGCGCGCTGCCTGGTGAACCTGGCGCTGGTGACCGGAAACATCGGCCGCCCGGGGACGGGCCTGCATCCCCTCCGGGGACAGAACAACGTCCAGGGGGCCTCGGACGTCGGTCTCATCCCGATTGTCTATACGGACTACCAGTCGGTCCAAAGCCCCGAGGTGAAGGCCAAGTTCGAGAAGGCGTGGGGGGTCCCGCTGAGCGGCCAACCGGGGCTGACGGTCGTGGAGATCATGCACGAGGCTCTGGAGGGGCGTATCAAGGGCATGTACATCATGGGCGAGAACCCCTTCCTCTCCGACCCCAACACCAACAAGGTCAAAAAGGCCCTCGCGGCCATGGAGTTCCTGGCCGTCCAGGACATCTTCCTGACGCAGACGGCCCGCTACGCGGACGTCGTCCTCCCGGCCACGGCGTTTCCGGAAAAGACGGGGACGTACACGAACACCGACCGCCGGGTGCAGCTCGGCCGGAAGGCCCTGGCGCCGCCCGGAGAGGCCCGGACGGACTGGGAGATCGTTGCGGAGATGGGGATCCGGATGGGGTATCCCATGAAGTACGGCTCGGCCGAGGACATCTTCAACGAGATCCGGACCGTCACGCCCACGGTGGCGGGCATCACGTACGGCCGCCTCGATCGGGAAGGCGGGATCAACTGGCCCTGCCCGGAAGAGGACCACTCGGGGACGAGCATTCTGTTCGAGGAGACGTTCCCGAGCGGCCGGGGCAAGATCGTGGCCTGCGAGTGGAAACCGGCCTTCGAGGTCGAAGACGAGGAATACCCCTTCGTTCTGAACACGGGCCGCATGCTCGAACACTGGCACACCGGCGTCATGACGCGGCGCGCCAAGGCCCTGGACGGCATCCGGCCCGAGGCCCTGGTCGAGATGCACCCGGACGACATGGAGGCCATGGGGGCCAAGCACGGCGGGTTCGTCCGGGTCTCCTCCCGGCGCGGAGAGATCCGCCTCAAGGCCGCCGGAACGGACCACATGCCCCGGGGCTCGGTGTTCATCCCTTTCCACTTCGAAGAGGCCGCGGCCAACCTCCTGACCGTCGACGCCCTGGACCCTCATGGGAAGATCCCCGAGTTCAAGTACTGCGCCGTCCGGGTCGAGGCGGAATAGACAAATGGAGCTTTCATCGTGATCTGGGTCTTCCCGCCGGAAGAGCTGGCCCGCCTCGTCAGACCCCGGCGCTTCAGGCAGTGTCCCCCCTTCAAGACGCTGAGGATGATGGGCCTCAAGCGGGGAATGGACGTGGCGGACATCGGGTGCGGACCCGGATTCTGGACGCTGCCGGCGGCCCGGATCGCCGGTCCCGCCGCCCGGGTCTACGCCTGCGACATCTCCCCCAGAATACTGGCGGCGGCGAGGCAGAGGGCATCGGCCGGCGGCCCCGCGAACATCACATTCAAGAAGTCCCGGACATACCGGGTCCCGTTCGCCCCGGCGTGCGCGGATTTCTGCATGATGAACTATGTCCTGCACGAGGTGGACGATCCCCCGCGCCTTCTGGCCGAGGCGGCCCGGGTCCTGCGGCCCGGGGGGATTCTGGCGGTCTACGAGTGGGCGGTGGTGAAGACCGAGAGGGGCCCGCCGCTCTCCGAGCGAATCGGGCAAGGGAAGATGAAGGCCTTTTTTCGCGCGGCCGGCGTGCGGCCCGCGGGGTCGTCGAGACCGGACCGCGCCAACTACATCCTTCTCGGCGTCAGAAAATAGCCCCGGACCGGGCCGCCCGTATGCCGCTTCCCGAACCTGTTCAGGTTTCTTGACATGCCGCTCGCGGCTATCCTCGGGCTTGGGGCGGGCCTGTGCTACGCCCTGTCCCACTTTCTGGTCAGGCTCGGCCTGGGCCGGTCCAATCCCTCGTCGGCCGTCGCGGTCAACGTCGTGGTCAACGCCCTGGGATTATGGGTGTTGGCCTTCTTGTTCTCACCGATCCGTCCCCTCGCGTCGCTCGCCGCGTGGCCTTTCGTCCTGGCGGGATTATTCGCGCCCAGCCTGGCCAGAATCCTCCTGTACAGGGGCATCGCGCGCATGGGCCTGGCCCGCTCGGCCGCCCTCATAGGCACGATGCCCTTGTTCGCGGTGATCATAGCCGTGATCTTCCTGGGAGAGCGCCCCTCGCCGGGCATCACTGCCGGAGCCGTCCTGGTTGTGCTCGGCGTGGCGGCGTTGAACGCCTCCCGGATTTCGGGCGAAGGGTGGGCGAAATGGACGATCCTGCTTCCATTGGGGGCGGCGCTTTGTTTCGCGCTGCGGGACATTTTCAGCAAGGCCGGTCTCCGGGACATCCCGCTCCCCTTGGCCGGGGCCGCCCTCGTGGCGACGACTTCCATGTTGGCCCTTTACCTGTCCTTCTGGGTTTCAAAAAATCGCGAGAAGATTTTGTTGCCCTGGAGAAGCTTCTGGCTCTTTATCGGGGCCGGTCTGCTCGTGTGCGTCTCCTACGTTCTTCTCTTTATCGCCCTCAATCAGGATACGGTCAGCCTCGTCTCGCCGCTGGTCGCCACGAATCCGCTCTTCGCGGTCATTTTGAGCCGCCTTTTCCTCCAAACCGAAGAGAAGGTGAACCTCAAGGTGCTTTTGGGGGGTGTCCTCGTCGTGGCGGGGGCGATCAGCGTCTCCCTGGGGTGACCCCCATTTTCACAACCATTTCGCGGCGGAGATGTGCGTTCTCGAAAGACGCGCCGGTCCGTATTCCGCTAAATCGGCTCCCGGTCTCGTGGAGCGGCTTTGTGCTGCCATCGGGACCCCATTCCCTGATCGACCGAGGCTTTGCGATTGCCCGAGCCGCCGGCCTGGAGGCCACCATGCTGTCCCTGCCCTATCGCGCCGGAGAAAAGCCGAAGATAACCCCAAGCGCCCCGCACCGGCAATTGGACCAGAACCCGCCCGCAAACGTTTTCGGTCTCCCGCTCTCGTGAAAACTTCACAAAAAGCGTTGTCACGGCCCGGTGACATGAAAAAGCCGATGAGAGCTACGGCGGCCGTTCTTCACCCCGGCCCTTGACTTCCATCGTCCGGTCGAGGATCAGCTCGATCGCGTCCACGACCCGCTTCCATCCACTCAGCGAGCCCAAGTCGATGCCCGCATACCGGCGGGGCGCCCGGGACAAGGTCACCAAGTAATCCACGGCCCCGAGGATGAGCGCGAGGACGGCATCCGCGTCGGTGTTATCTTCTTCCGGCAATCCAAGCCCCTCGATCAACTCCCGGGTCACCGTCTCGCGCAATTCCCCGAACGCGGCGGTCAGGCCGTTGCGCTCGGTCATCTCCCAGGCCAGGAGCTCCCGGGTCACCGGCCGCCGCCGGATGGCGCGGAGGTAGTTGACCGCCGCCAGCGCCGCGCGGCCGGACGGGGGCATGCGGCGGAACACATCCGGGTCGGCGCCCATCAGGTCCTCGACGGACGGCCAGATGTCCCCTTCCCGGCCATACGCCGCCAAAAGCCCAGGCAATCCGCCGAAATAACGGTAGATGAGCACCTTGTCCACGCCCGCCTCTTTGGCGACGGCGTTGACGCCAAGCCCCTTGAAGCCCTCCCGCGCCAGAAGCGTTCCGACTGCCCGGATGAGCTTCTCCCGCGTCGCCGCGCGGTTCCGGATTCGGGCGGTCCCATTCGGGGGGCGATCCGTTCCCGATTCTCCTGTCCGGCTCGAACCCTTTCCCGGCATGGCCGCCTCCGTTGTTTATCCACTGACTACAAACGAAATCCCGGTCCTTTCAAGATGTCACCAGACGGTGAACAATATAGTCACTTTCCAGTGACTTTTCGAGGCTTTCGGGAGGATAACGGCTCATCACGCGGGATGGCGGATAGAAAAACAAGGCCCTCCGGCCCGGTGCGGCCAGTTGTTGGCATCCACTCGGAAAAAGGGCCATTGCGTGAATAACACGGCTTTCACGGTATAAAAGAGCCGGTGGCCGCATCTCTTCCAACCCAATCATTTTGTTGTCTGATTTCAATCGGCGGGTGCATATTCGTCGCTGTGCAGGCATGGTTTTGGGCCCTGCGTTGATCGCAGGCTGTCCGGCAATATCCTTTAAGCCGGATTTCTCAACAACTTTTTGGCGGGATGGTTTGGCACACGGATTGGAATCGGTGGATCGTCACCGTTGGTGCGGGACAAGCGGCGCGACGGCTACTCTTTTCGGGCCGATCTCCGTACCAGACAATGGGGTCAGGACTTTGTCAGAACGGATAGCCGAAGGAAAACCGGCCTCTTGTGGTCGCTTGGACGTTTTTCTCTCGACATGCCACAACATCTTGTGTTCTCTTATCCACGAGATATCAACATCCTGTGGAAAACTTCTCATTCGGTGCGAATTCCGGCCGCGGGAATCCCTCAAATGGCCGGGACGGTGGAATATTTCCGGATTCCCCGGAACATTCTGACGCTTTGCGTCGGCAAATCCACGTGCGCGCGTTGCGGGATCATCGTCGACGTCACCCCCTTCGAGCCC
>JASLXW010000182.1 GCA_030740135.1 Nitrospinota bacterium | reverse complement strand
CTTGGAATCCGGACTCAAGGAGGATCTCCATCAGTTATTTCTACATGAAAATGGTCAACAGGAGTGATTGTTCGTGGGCGCGCTTTTCACCCTCTATTCTTTTTGGGCTTTCCCGAAACCCCGAAATTACACGGGTGTTCGTGTTTAGCTAACTTATTTGATATCAAAATGTTACAATAATTCAGGCTGAATTTAACACCGGCCGAAGACACCCCGAGAACTTGTTGCCGCATATCCGACTCTAATCTATGACGGCAAAGAAGGGCGGTCAATCACCTTTCGGATCGAAAAAATGGACAGAAATCTTTTTCGGCCAACGGGTCAACGGATTGACAAGGTTTATTTACAGTGCTACAAATACCATTCTCTCGCAATGGGGCAGAGGGTTTTATCGAATTCTCGACAGAAGAATCAGGGGGATTTCCCGGATTTCAGGCCATCAGTTGAGCGGCCAAAGGCCCGGGAAGGCGCCAACCAGGCATAGGGGGTGTTCAGGGGTTCCATCCCTTAACCCGAAGGGGAACAAACCCCCCGATTGCTGTGCCGACATAAGGGGTCATTCCAATTTTTCCTGACCTGAAAGAAAAAGCCATAAAGGTCGCGGGAATGTTACACCCAGTTTATACATGCCTGAGAATGGTTTTGTCTGCGGTTGCGGCCACAGGCTCAAGGTACGTTCGGCTGAGGGCCTGCCACTTCGGGCGCAAGGCCGTCATCGTGCCGCTTGCCTTGTTGTCGATAACGCTCTTCGGGGTTGGGCGCATCGGGGATCTCTCGGTCTCCTTGATGACGAATCGGGCGAAAACCTTCCTCACCGTGGCTTATGAGCGGGGGAGCATTTTCTTCCCCGGCTCCGCGTTCAGCCCGAACCCCGCACATGTGTTCCAGCCGTTCATCGAACCTGAGATTGCCGCGGATGGTCCCATCACGAAGGATGATATCCGGAAGATCGCCCGGAAAGCCGCTCACCGCCACGGCGTGGACCCGGTTCTGATTCTCTCCATGATCGCCGTTGAATCCGGCTTCGACCCGCTCGCCCTGTCCGCCAAGGGGGCGATGGGGGTGATGCAGCTCATGCCCCGAACGGCGGCCGAAATGGGCGTTGAAAACCCCTCTGACGTTCGCCAGAACATCGACGGCGCCGTCCGCTACTTCAAGAAGCTCCTGCATCGCTACCGGCGTTACCCGAAAAAACTCGAGCTCGCCCTGGCGGCGTACAACGCCGGTCCACGGAATGTCCGCAGGCACCGGGGGATTCCCCCCTATCGTGAAACGCGGAAGTACATCCGGAAGGTCATGGCCCGGTATCACAAGCTGAAAAAAGAAATCACGTTGTAGGTCCCCGTTCGGGGAATGGAGAGGGCAAGATGCCGCTCCGCGACCCCTAGAAAGGGACCATTTCCAGGACCGCCGGTCTGAGGAAAGCCACGCAAAAACGTACCTCTTCCCGATTGAAGATTTCCGACACCGCCCGGCAATAAAGCTTTCCCTGCTCCCGGAACTCCCGGGCCTTCGTTTGCGCGTTGGACTTGGACACCTTGATGGTTTTGTAGTCCACCACCAGGATCCCTTCATCGTCCCGGATGACCAGATCGGCGCGTCCCTCAACCGACGCTTCGCGTCCGCCATCGTTCTTGTCAGAAAAAAGAAACGGAATCTCTCGGCCAAGTTCTTCAAAGGGTTGAATTTTTTCCCGGAAGTCCTTTGACGCGGTGAATTTCTCCAGCATCCTTCGCACTTCCTCCTGAATTTTGTCTCGCTCCGAATCCGGGCGTTCGGCCGGATTTTCATCCAATGCGACTCGAATGACCTTCTCCAAGTCCTTGTGCGGGTCCGCGAAATTGATCCGCTCCATCGCGGCATGCGCGACAATGCCAATCCGCCGGGCTTCATCGGGGAGCGTGCGGCCCCGCGGGTCATCCCCGTCTCTTCCCTTATCAGGGTCCAGGTCGGACGGGCGGAGGTCCAGCGTGGTCGCCCGGATTTGTTCGGCCCTCCGCTTACGGGCCTCCCAGGTTTTTCCCAACGCTTCGGTCGGCATCGGCGCTTCGTCCCTTGGCGCGGGGATTGGCCCGCCCTGCGCCCCTGAAGTCACGTGGGCCAGAGAGATCCGTCCATCCCCGATGGGGAGCGCGCCCGCTTCCGCCTCCCGGACGTCGATCTCCAGGGCTTCTTTGAGACCGGCGAGAATCCCTTCCGCCTTCGCCGGCTTTCCCCGCTCGTGCCGCACGGCGGCGGAGAGGACCAGGCGCTCGCGCGCGCGGGTGGCCGCCACATAGAAAAGACGCCGCTCCTCGGCCTCCTCCAACCGGATGTCCCGTTCATTCGCCCACGCCATCTGCGGGGTCCGGACGGCGCCAATCTGTAACGCCCAACGGCCCGTCGTCCAATCGCGCCCGACGCGGACAGGGCTTGCCATTTGGCGCGATCCCGCCTGTAGACCCGCCAGAATGACGATGGGGAACTCCAGCCCCTTCGCCTTATGCACGGTGAGCACCTTGACGGCGTTGATGTTCTCCTCGGCCAGCGGGCTTTCGCCTTCGTCCCGGGTCTCGCGCCCCTGCGCCCTCAACCAGTCCACCAGACCGGAGAATCCCACGTCCAGGCTTCTTTCCCGCTCGAGCGCCAGGGAGCGGATCTTCAAAACGTTGCTCCTCCCCTGTTCTCCCGCCAGGAGGATGGCGGATTCCAGGACCGGAAAACCCGCGAGGACCCGATCCAACGCTTCCGAGACGGGCAGGGGGCGGATCGTCCGGCGGACAGCGCGCAGCCTCTCGTCCATCGCCGAAGCCTTTGGGGGAATTTCGGCCTCTCGGCGCCAGGCAACCAGCTCTTTATCGGTCAGGCCGCCGATGGGCGAGCGCAGGACGCCGGCCAGGGCGAGCCGGTCCTCGGGATAGACGAGACAGGCGAGCAGGTTCAGAAAGTCGGTCACTTCCTGCGTCTCGAAGAACCCCCGCGCGAATTCGGAAACATAGGGGATGCCGTGCTCGCGCAGGGCGTCGATGTAGGCGCCGACGTGGGTCATCTTCCGGAACAGGAGGGCGATGTCTCCGTACTCGACCGGACGGGCGCCATTCTCCGGACCGGGAATCCCGGCCCCCCCCCCGACCCAGTCTTCGCGAATCATCCGGGCGATCTCCCGGGCCTCCCGGCGGGTGGCTTCCTCGGCGTCCCAGGTTTCATCGCCTTCGGGCCGCGTCACCCGGACCTCCACCCCCTGGGATTCGAGGTTCGCCGGCCCGCCGGGGCGGGGCCGCGCGGCCTGATAGGCGGGCTGGACATTTTCGCGCGCATGAATCAGCTTTTCGAACAGGCCGTTCACAACGTCCACGATCCGGTCGTGGCTCCGGAAATTAACGGTCAGCTCGAGCGGGGGCTCTCGAAGAACATCATCGAGAAGGCCCTGATACGCCTCGATGTCGGCGCCCCTGAACTTGTAGATGGACTGTTTGGGGTCGCCGACGATGAAGAGCTTTCCCGGCTCCAGCCGGACGTCCCGCCAGCTCGTCGCCTCGCCTTCCCTCTCCTCCGCCAGGAAGAGGACGATTTCGTACTGGATCGGGTCGGTGTCCTGGAACTCATCGACCAGGAGGCGCCGGATGCGGTCCTTCAGCGCACGGCGGATCTCGGGGTGGTCCCGAAGAAGGTCCCGGGCCCGGGCGAGCTGGGAATCGAAGTGCAGGTGACCGGCAAGGACAAAGTCCCTCCGGAACTTTCGGGCGAAGGGGAGGACCAGTCGCAGGGAATTCGAGATCGCACTGCGCTTCAAGGACCCGATGTCCCGGGCGATCTTGATCACCCGGAGGCAGGCCCGATAATCTTCCTCGGTCATCGCCTTGAGCTTGCCCGGCCGCGCGTCGATATCCTCCCGAATCCCCGATAGCCCCTCCTCCGGGATGCCTTCCTGAAAGGCCTCCAAAAGCTCGACCGATTTCCGGATCGAGACCTCGACCTTTCTGTCCCCCGGGTGTTTCGATGCGAGAATCCCGGCTTCCGCGGCGACTCCCTCCAGCCAGCCGGCCGGGGCTGCGAATAATGTTCCGTCGGCCAGCGCGCGTTCGATGTCGTCCAGGGGGAGAGATTCCGAGCACAGTTGTTTGGCCAGCGCCTCCAGGACGGAGAGGTCTAATTCATCCAGCGCCTTCTCCCACAGAGGCCCGCGAGGCGCCTCCTCTCCGAGCTCTCCGGCGAGCCACGCGCGCCAATGCCGATCGAACCGCTCCTCGAACACCATCCCGTCGTCATCTACGAAGTTCGGGTCCACGCCCGCCTCGAGGGGGTAGAGCCGCAGGAGCCGGGCGGCGAAGCTGTGGTAAGTGGAGATGGGGAGCATCTCGAGGTCCCGGAGGGTCTCACGCGCGATTCGGCCCAGCTCTTCGTGGGTCCGTTCATATCGCGCGCCGAGACTGCGGTAGATCCCGGCCGCGACCTCCCCGGACTCCGCGGGCGGACCTTCCCCGGCCGACCACGCGACGAACCGTTCCAAGTACTCACGCAGCCGCTCGGCCATTTCACCGGCGGCCTTTCTCGTGAAAGTGAGGGCCGCGCATTCCGACGGACGGGCCGGTTCCAGCCGGCGGAAAAAGAGGTTCAGGAGCCGCTCGGTGAGCAGGGCCGTCTTGCCCGTCCCGGCGCCCGCCGTGACCACCACGTTGCGGTCGAACGTCGTGACGGCCCGCAGGCGGTCCTCCGCGTCGGCGAGAGGCGCCTCGGCGGCCGTCGGACTCATGTCGGGGGAGGCCATTTTTTCTCCGGCAGGTTTTCGATCCTGCGGGTCTGGGGGTCCGCCGTCCGGCGGTAACGGGTCGGCCTGTGGTTCCGGCGGCAGAGGACCTGATAGGGGCACGTCCGGCAATGGCTCCCTTCGCCGTCTTGGGGGATGATGTAGAATTGCCCGTCGCGGATGCCCGTGAGAATCTCCGAGAGGGTCTTCCCCATCTCCATCGCCCAACCGGACTCCCACGCGTCGGAGGGGAGCGCGTATTGGCGAGATGCGTTTTCCGGCCAGTTGGGGGCGACGTAGTGAAGCTCCGCGCTCACCTTGGCGTCCGGCTCGTCCGCCCGGGCGAGCAGGGCGTAAAAGGCGGGCTGAAGCCTTCGCCCTCGGACGGTCTCCTGTTCCAGGTTCCGTTTGGCCACGGCCTTGCCGGCGGTGTATTTGTAATCGACCACACGAAGCTCCACCCCCGCTTCGCTCTCCCTTCGGTCGATTCGGTCCAGGCGTCCGTGGATCTTCATCCTCCTCAGGATCGAGGGAAAGGACGGGTCATCGGGCAGGGTGATATCCGACCGTTTCTCGTAAGCCACCGGTTGAAACCCGCTCTCCCGAAGGAATTCAAGGCCCCGGCCGATATAGCCTTCGGCCAGCGCACGCAGCGTCCGCCGCGTCCTTTGCCAAAGAAACGGATGGCCCACCGGCGCTTTTTTCTCATAACCGTTCAGCGTCGTTTCGATGGCGCGGGAGAGCGGCGCGGAGGCGTCGTCGGGGGCGTCGTGTGTCCGGCTGGAAAAGAACCGCTCGAAGATCTCATGGAGCAGGTCGCCGATATCCCGGGATTCCAGATCGGCGATTTCCTCGAAATCGTCCAGCTCCTCCAGCCGGAGAACATGCTTCGCGAAGAACCGGAACGGACACCGGGCGTAAGTCTCCAGGGCCGTGGGGGAAAATCCTTTTTCCTTCAGGTCATTCCACCGTTCGGGCAGTTTGTCGATCATGCCGTCCCGATCCGTCAGACCGGACCCGAGGCGTGAAAGCCGCGAGCCGGCGTCAAAACAACCCTCCAGAATGCCGGCTTCGAGGCCCCGGATCGAGTGGAGCGCCTCCGGACTGTGTCCGTGGATCAGAAGCCGGGCCGTCCACTCCGAGGGAGTCCAGAGGGAATCGGAAAAGATTCCCTGATTCATCCGCTCTTCAAGCCCGCGTGGGACGGGTGCGGTTCCCGGGAGATTTCCGTCGGTCCGGCCCAGGGCGCGCGCAAGCTCGTGAAGATACCAGGAGCGCACCAGCGGCCGTCCGTCCTCCCCCGACCGCTGCCGGGTCAGCGTGACCCGCCGCCGCCCGGAGGCAAGCGCCAGGGTGAACAAAAGCCGCTCCTCCGCGCCGCCTGCCGATTTTTGCGGCAGGTGGACACTGAAGGAATCGGAAAGCCGTCTCCGAATGTTGTTGTTTAAGAAGGGGTCCTCGTTTTCTGTGCGGGGCCAAACGCCCTCTTGTAGACCCATGACGACGATGCGGTCGAATTGTTTCCCTCGGGCGTCCATGGCGTTCAGGACCTCGACCGCGGCGTGGGCCGGGTCGCGCGGGGGAACCTCATGCGCCCGAAGGTGCTCGCCCACACGGACGAGGAAGCTTCCGGCGTCGGTCTCGGGCCGAATCTTCGCCCGGTCCGCGAGGGCGGCGAAGATGGCCGTCAACGAATCCCCCGGGGAGGGGGGGGAGGGCAGGGGAGATTCGCCGGGAATCCCCTCCGGCCGGTCTTGGTCTTCCTGTTCAAACATCGACCCGCCGAGCACATCCTCAATCAGTTGTCGGTAATTATCGATCATGATCCCCCAGGAGCCCCTGCGGGGGAACTTTGCGGCGGCGTCGAGCAGCCGGCCGAGCCCCCGCTGAAACCGGCCCGCCTCCTCCACCCCGGCCGGGGGCGAATCCGGGCCGACATCCGTTTGTTTCTCGGGATCGGCCGGCCGTGAAAGGTCCGCGCGCGCGAGTTTCCGCCAGTCTTCGACGCCGCGGATGACGCCGAACCGTCGCACCCACCTGCGGGCGGTCTCTCCGACGGAGACCCCGCCCCCTCCGGCCTGGAAATACGGGGAGGCGAGGACATCGAGGACGTCGGCCTTCGAACAGCCCTCGGCCAGGACCCGGTTCAGGGCGAGAAGCGTCATCGCCCAAGGGGATCGGGAGACGGGCCGTTTTTCCGGCGTGCGGAAGGGGACCGCGTGGGTGTCGAACACGGTCGGAAGATGGGGGAGATAAGCGTCGAGGCTCCGGGCGATGACGCCGATGCCGTCGAAGGCCGCGCCCTCTTCTTCAATCCACCGGAGGATCTCCTTCGCGGCGATCTCGAGTTCGCCCGAGGGACCGGTGGCCGTGAAGGACCGCAGGGCCCCTTCCTCGATATGCGGCGGTTGGCCGGCCGCCTCTTCCGAGAAGAGCCGATCGAGCGCGGGCCGCAAGAGCGGCGGATCCCCTTCCCCGGCTGGTGGACTTTTCCTCGCCGCCTCGCCTTCCCCCGCATTCGCCGCGGGTCGGGCGTCCGCTCCGGCGACCCGGGCCTCCAGCGCGCCCAAAAACCCTTCTGCGAATTCGAAAGCCCGGCGGCCCGGCGCGCAGGGGAGAAACACCGTCGTCGGACAATGAGAGGACACCGCCTCCAGGAGGTCCATCTGGAGTTGCGTCATGTCGTAGAAGCCGTAATACAAGACGCATCCCAGGGACTGGAGAAACCCCGAATCCCCTGAGACCTGGATGGCCGCCTCCACCGGGTCGCTTGTCGTGCCCAGCCCCAGCCTTTTTCTTCCCTCCTGAAAAAGGGCGTGAAGACGCAGGACGGGCGCCCGGTTCTTTTTGCGGGCCGGGACGCGGGCCTCCTCGAGATCCCGGAGGCTGCGGTGGAGGGCCCCGGCCCCGCCGGTTGTCCGGACGAGCGCCTTCCAGTCGGCCGGGAATTTCTCGTTTCGGACGATGTCCCGGATGAGATCATCCAAGACCAGATCGTCCGCCTGACCGGGCGGCGGATCTCCGCCGGCGGTGAAAACGATTTTCCGGCTCAAGCCCTGGGCGGTCAGCAAGTGCGCCCCGGCGAGCGTCATGCCCCACCGAAGCGTGATGAGGTGTTTCAG
>JASLXW010000181.1 GCA_030740135.1 Nitrospinota bacterium | reverse complement strand
GACGGCGCCAAGGTCCGCTTCCCGCATCTCACGTATCCGGACGGACATTTTCGGCTTGGTGGATGACATCGCCGACAATTTTCCTTCTGGGGGTTCGTCGCCCCGGGGCTCGCAAGGGACTCCGGGACGCGCGCAATTCCATTCCTCCGCGACCGACGCCCGGTTACATCCTATATAGATCACGGTCCCTTAATTGCAGTGATCATTGGCCCAATGGTATACTGAGATATGGTTGCCGGTTTATCCGAAACTTCCTGAGGATTCAGGATGTTTGAAGAGAGTTGGGTTGTCATTCGGGGCGCGGGGGACTTGGCGACGGGCGTGATTCACCGTCTCGTCCGTTCCGGATTTCCCGTCATCGCGACCGATATCGCTTCCCCCACCGTCATTCGCCGGACCGTGGCCTTTGCCGAGGCCGTTCCGGAAGGCGAATGCACCGTCGAGGGAATCACGGCCCGCCGGGTGGACGGCCTGGAAGAAGCGATGCGCGTCGGCCGGGAGGGGATTGTCCCCGTCCTGGTGGACCCCGGGGCCCGGATCGTGGAACGGTTGAATCCTTTCGCCGTCGTGGACGCGATCCTGGCCAAGCGGAACGTCGGCACCCGCCGGGGAATCGCGGATGTCGTGATCGGCCTGGGGCCGGGTTTCACCGCGGGCGAAGACGTAGACGCCGTCATCGAGACCAACCGGGGCCACGATCTCGCCCGGGTCATCCTGGAAGGCTCGGCCGAGCCCAACACCGGCGTGCCGGGCAACGTGGGGGGAAAGGGCGCGGAACGGGTCCTGCGGGCCCCTTGCGCGGGCGTCTTTCAATCCCTCCGGGAGATCGCCGATCCGGTCCGGTCCGGTGAGGCGGTGGCCGAGGTCGAAGGCCGGCCGGTCGTGACGGAGATCGACGGGATCCTTCGGGGGCTGCTCCGGGACGGCCTGGCGGTGACCGAAGGATTCAAAGTGGCCGACGTGGACCCCCGGTGCCGCCCGGAGCACTGTTTCACCATCTCGGACAAGGCCCGCGCGATCGGGGGAGGTGTCCTGGAAGCCCTGCTCATGCGTCTCTCGATGCAAAACCGCGTCGCCGACTGATTTTCAGCCCTTCCCAATGACACGCCCAGACCGCGTTCGCCCAAAACGGGTGTTTCGCCTCGGCTCGATGGAGCTGCCCGTCCGGGAGGACGGCGCGAGCGACTTCGTCCCCCCGCCCCAGTTCTACATCCCGGCCGGCGGCGCGTTGGAAAAGGTCATGTGGGCGGTGTCCCAAAGCCTCCCCGTCCTCCTCATCGGCGAAACCGGCGTCGGCAAGACCCTCGCCATCCGCCACCTGGCCCACGAAACCAACAACGGTTTTCGCCGCGTCAACCTGAACGGGATGACGACCGTGGACGAGTTCGTCGGCAAGCTGATGATCAACAATTCCGGCACGTACTGGTCCAACGGGGTCTTGGTCCAAGCCATGGAGGCCGGCGACTGGATCCTCATCGACGAGATCAACGCCTGTCTGCCGGAAATCGCCTTTTGCCTCCATTCGCTGCTGGACGACGACCGGATGATCGTCCTGACGGAATATGATGGGCGGATCATCCGGCCCCATCCGGATTTCCGCCTTTTCGCCACCATGAACCCGTCCGAAGAGCGGAAATACGGCGGGACAAAACCCCTCAACGAGGCCTTCCTGGACCGCTTTCCCATGACCCTGCGGATGACCTACCTCTCGGAGGATGCCGAGGTGGAAGCGGTCCGGGTCCAGAGCGGCAATCCCGACGAGGACGCGGTGCGGAAGATGGTCCGGTGCGCGGCGGATTTGCGGGCCGCCATCTCCGAGGAAAAGCTCTTCGGGTCGTGCAGCACCCGCCGGGTGATTGACTGGGCCCGCATGGCCCAGCGGTTCGGCCCGCTGGAGGCCGCGCGGCACACGCTGCTCAGCAAGGCGCCCGCCTTCGACGCCCGGGTGATCCAGGACGTCGTCGAGAACTATTTCGGCCCGCCGGGCGCGCGGGATCAACCCGAGTAGGGAGCGCACCGGTGGCGCCCGTCCGGCATTCTCACCCCCCCCCAAAACCGACATCCGACGTTTCCTCCTCCTCCGCCGACGCGTTCCGCCGGCTCCGGTGGGAGCGTCTCGCGCAGATCGCCTCCCAAGACTTCAAGGTGAAGCTGGACTTCGGGCCCGGCCACGGGACCGACGGGTCACGGGTCAGCATCCAAAGGGAGGCCGACGCCCTCGCCGAGCGGGGAGAGACCCTCCACGAATCGGCCCATCTCTTCGTGGGCAGCGCGCGCGGAAGCCGGCGGGCCGCCGGCCTGTCGGCGGGCCGCTCCCTCGCCGAGTCCCTGGCGATCCACCTGATCTGGCACGCGCTCGAAGACGCGCGCGCGGAAAACATCTTCCTCGATCGCTACCCCGGCGCGGACGCCTTTTTGGAGGTGCGCGCGGAAAACGATTCCCGAAGAGACGCCGGGTTGGGAGCGCTCCACCTCCTGGTCCGTCTGGCGTGGGGGATGTACCGCGCCGGGAGGGGGAAGGGGGCCGGCGGCCTGGATGAAGACACCCGCCTGGCCCTGGGGCTCATCGGCCCCCTGGTGGAGCGGGCGGCCGCCTGTGAAGACCCGGAGGAGGTCGCCGACGCCGCACTGGAAATCTTCCGACGCTGCGCGCCCTTCTTCGAGTTGTCCGAAGAAACGCTTTCCCCCCGGGGGGCGCCCCCCGCCACGTCCGGCGCCGAGGACGGCGCGGAGGTCCGATTCGAGGACGGAGCCGCGGAATATTCCGAAGATGATGAGGAAGAGGGGGAAATGCTCCTCGGCATCGAGCCGGAGGAGCTGGCGAACCTGAGCTTCACGGGGAGTCCGCGGCTGGAGGGGGATTCGCGGCCGAAGGAGATCCATCCCGACGCCCTGGCCCCGGACGAGCGGACAATCGTCCTGCCGCCCGGGGGACGGTTGGACGAATACCAGGACATCCTCTCGGAGGCCGGCAGCCAGGTCCGCGTCATGGTTCAGAGGCTCCAGCGGGTGATCCGGGAGCGGCAGTACGTCCGGTACGCGGGGGCCTACCGGTCGGGGAGGCTGAACCCGGCGAAACTCTGGAAGCAGCGGACCGGAAATTACCGGCTGTTCCAACGCAGGGTCGAGCCGGATCGCCTGGACGTGGCCTTCTCGCTCCTGGTGGATGAGAGCGGCAGCATGAACCGAAAGAAGAAATTCCTCGTGGCCCGCCGGGCGTCCGTCCTTTGCGCCGAGGCCCTGGACGGAATCTCGGTCCCCTTCGAAATCATCGGATACTCGACCGAAGCCTCCGAGGCCGTGATGGCCCACAACTGCGGCCACGTCCCGGTGTTCCAATATCGCCACATCCGGCACAGCCGGCTCCAGCACAGGCTCTACAAGACGTTCGACGATTCATTCCGGGCCGTGAGGACGCGGCTCGTCCACATCGCGCCCCGGTTCAACAACTGGGACGAAGAGCACCTGGGGTTCGCCGCGCGCCGCATGGCGGGACGGCCGGAAAACGCGAAGGTCATCATCATCATCTCGGACGGCCAACCCAACGGGAGCGCGCACAACCTGATCGAGGCGGTGGGGGAGCTGGGCCGGCGCGGTTACCGGATCATCGCCGTGGGAGTCGAAGACGATTACGTCCGGGAGATCTATCCGAACCACGTCGTGGTCGAGGACATGGCCCAGCTCGCGACGGAGTTGATCGCCCTCCTGGAGCGGGAGCTTCTGGGCCGGCGGCGATGCATGTTTGGCGGCGGCCAAAACGGCCCCCCGCCCTCAGCGACCCAATTGCGGAGTGACGCCCGATGAACCGGTCTGAAAGCGAGCTCAAAGAAGGCGATACGACGCTCATCCTCAGCGAGCGGGACGTTCAAAGCCTCTTCGAGGGGATGACCGAGGCGGAGATTGTCGCCGGGGCCACCGACTGGATTGAGCGGGCCTTCATCGAGCAGGCCGGCGGAGACCTCCGGCTTCACCCCCGGGTGCACGTCGATTACCCGGAAGGCCGGGGTTACGAGGACGGATCGGTCATTCGCATCCTTCCCTGCATCCTCCCCGGCCTGGGCGTCGCCGCGTTTCGCGCCTACCCGGACCACCACGGCGGCCGGGTGCTCGACCCCTCGAGGAAAGCGGAGGACATCGATTACCGGATGGGGTCGGAGCTTCTCGTCGTGTACGACTACGACAACGGGATGAAGCTCGTCGCCGTCATGAGTCATTATCTCCTGATGAACGCCCGGACGGCCGCGCCCACGGCGCTTTCGGTCCGCCATCTGGCCCGGGAGGATTCGCGCGTCTTCGGCTTCTTCGGCGCCGGCCGGCACGCGAGCGCGCAGATCAAATCCGTCCTGAACGAGCGGCCCGGGATTGAAGAGGTCCGGCTGTGCGGCCGGACGCCCGCCCGGCGCGACGCCCTGGCCGAGCGGCTTGCCGGGGAAGTCTCCCGGAAGATCGTCCCCGTGGATCGCCCCGAGGACGCGGTGAAGGGGTGCGACATCGTCGTCACGTGCACGAACGCCGGGAAGCCGGTCTTCGCCGGGGAATGGATCGGGCCGGGAACCCACGTGACGCAGGTGGCCCGCGGCGAGATCGACGCGACGACCGTCCGGCGCTCCCGGGTCTTCACCGTCTGGAAGGACCAGATCCTTCATGATACGCCGCCCATGCAGCCGTTCGGGGACCTGATGGCGTCGGGCGAATTAAAGGACGAGGACGTTTTCGAGCTCTCCGGCGTCATCGCGGGCCGGGACCCCGGCCGCCGGAGCGGGGAGGAGATCACCCTTTGTTCCACGCAGGGCATGGGCTTGTGGGACGCGGCGGTGGGGAGGTGGGCCTACGGGCTGGCGGTCGAGAAGGGCGTGGGTCAGCCGTTCGTCTTCCGGAACGACCTGACATCCGGTCCCGGCCAATCCGTGTGATGTTGGAACGTGAGACCTGACCCCGCGCCGGCCCTGGGGCCGCCTCAAAAAGTAAAGTCCTGACCCCAATTCCGCCCCTTGGAAGCTTCCGCGTTGACAACATTCGGCCCCACCGTATAGGCTGAAGTCAAAACACGCGGAAGCGAAATCGTCGTTGGCCGGGGTTTGTGCGAAACGGCCGCGGCGCTGTGTTTCGGCGGGATTTTCCGATTCATTCTCAGCCACCCGATGGGCCCGGATCGCAACGGAGAGGCGGCCGGGACCGGGGGGGAAAGGAGGGGGTCCCATGTCCTCGGACCCAGTGGCCGGCGATTCCTCCACCCAAGTCATCCGGACGATGTGCCGCAATTGTCACGGCGCGTGCGGGGCGTTTGTGACGGTCGAAGACGGCAAGGCCGTGGACATCAAGGGCGACCCCGATTGTCCGACCAGCCTGGGATACCTCTGCACCAAGGGCCGCTACTCGATCTCATACTCCAACAGTCCCGACCGGGTCATCCATCCCATGAAGCGGGCGGGTCCCCGGGGTTCGGGGCAGTGGGAGCGGGTCTCCTGGGAGGAGGCCATGGACCTGCTCGAGCGGAAATGCAAGGACGCCATCCGGGACTACGGACCCGAGTACATCGGCAAGGCCTGCGGGACCGGCCGGGAGTGGAACAACTTCGGCAACCGCTTCTTCAATTCCCTGGGGGCGGTCCTCAACGTGGGGCGCTCGCCCCTTTGCTATTTCCCCCGCGTGGCTGTCGCCAAGGTCACCCTCGGCGCCAAGATCCCCGTCGCCGACTATTACGGCTGGGGCGGGGAGTATCCCAAATGCGTCATGATGTGGGGAAACGACCCCCTCACCAACGCCGACGGGATGATCAGCAACCGGCTGACGCCGACCATAAAGGGCGGGGCCCGGATCATCCTCATCGACCCCATCGAGACCCATTGGGCGAGACGGAACGATTGCTGCTGGCTTCAGATCCGACCCGTGACGGACGGCGCCCTGGGCCTCGGTCTGCTCAACGTCATCTTGAACGAGGGCCTCTACGACCGCCCCTTCGTCGAGCGCTGGACGAATGCCCCATTCCTGGTCCGGGAGGACACCGGCGACCTCCTGAACGCGGGCGAGGAGGAGGAGGAGGGGGCGCTGAGATATCTCGTTTGGGACGCTGAAACCGGCGGCCCCTGTGCGCCGGATGACTCAAAGCGTCCGGCGCTCACCGGAACCTACCAGGTGAACGGAGTCTCGGTGCGCCCCGCCTGGGACATCCTGCTCGAGCGGGTCCGGGAGTATCCCCCCGAGCGCGTCGCCGAGATCTGTTGGGTTCCGGCCGAGAAGATTGTCGAGGCCGCGCGCATCTTCGCCACGACCAAGCCGGCCGTCATACAGTGGGGCAACGCCCTGGACGTCCAGGGGGTGAACAACTCCCAGACGATGCAGGTGGCCATTCTTCTCATGACCGTGACGGGCAACCTGGACGTTCCGGGCGGGATGGCCATCTGGGAGCACGGCCCGTTCGTGGACCCCTTCGGCCCCGAGCACGAGCGGCCGGACCTGCTGCCCGAGAAATCCCGCGCGATGCTGGCCGATTACGGCGCGCGTGAGTTTCCCATCCTGGGCATCACCCACGGCTCGCTGGTCAATAACGCCATCGTCGCGGGCGAGCTGCCGGTCCAGGTGTGTTTCATCATCGGGCACAACTTCCTCCTGACGGCCGAGGACACCGAGACGTGCCGCCAGGTCATGCACAAGATCCCCTTCTCGGTGACCTTCGACCTGTTCATGACGCCCACGGCCGCGCTGTCCGACCTGTTCCTGCCGGTGACGACGTGGCTCGAGCGCGACCAGCTCACGACGCCCTACACCCGCTTCGGCCAGTTCGCGCGCTGCAAGGCGGTCGAGCCGCCCGGCGAGTGCCGCGACGACGAGGACATCCTCCTCGAGACGGCCCACCGCATGGGCCTCCACGTGGCCTTCCCCTGGAAGACTGTGGAGGAGTATTTCGACTGGCGGCTGGCCCGGACGGGCATGACCTTCCAGGATCTCAAGCGGGAGGGGCAGTACATCCACCCCCAGACCTACCGCAAGCATGAGGGGGACCACTTCCGCGAGGGCGGCGGTTTCCCGACGCGGACGGGACGGGTCGAGGTGTTCCAGACGACCTTCAAAAAGCACGGCCACGACCCCTTCCCCTTCTACGTCGAGCCGAAGGAGGAATCGCCGCACAACGCCGCGCTGTCCGAACCATATCCCTTCATCTCGACGACGCGGCGGACCGCCCACTTCTTCCATTCCGAACACCACCAGGTGCCCGAGCTCCGGCGGCGCAATCCCGACCCCCTGGTGGAGATGAACCGCAAGGCGGCCGAGGACCTGGGCATCGGCGACGGCGACTGGGTCTGGATCGAGACCCCGAAGGGCCGCATCCGGCAGAAGGCCAAGCTGCTGGACGGGATCCACCCCCGGGTGATCTGCAACCAGCACGCCTGGTGGTACCCCGAGCGCGAGGGACCCGAGTACGGAGTCCGGGAGAGCAACCTGAACATGATCACCCGGAACGACCGGGGCCAGGGCTTCGACCCCATCTACGGAGGACCCCAGCTCCGGGGCTTTCTCTGCAAGGTCTACCGGGCGGAAGAGGCCCCCTGAGGGGCGGGACCTCCCGAGAGGCGGGGAGAGACGCGCCGCCCTTCGCCCCGGTTGTCCGAAATACGGGCCTGTGACAGAAAAAACTGGATATTCAAGACAGGCCGTCTACGGCGAAAAAACCCTGTTTACCCGTAGGGGTTTTCCCCCGTCCCCGCCCGAAAAACCGACCGTTTTGTGTAATTGCCCCTTCAACGCGACAAAGCCGCCGATGGCCATCCCTTCACTAACAGGTTGCGGAAAAACGATTCTGAGGGGTCTGAAATGCCCCAATCTGTCATTCCGAGGGCGGCGATGAATCT
>JASLXW010000180.1 GCA_030740135.1 Nitrospinota bacterium | reverse complement strand
GGCGTGGACCCCCTGGACGCCCACGGTGTTCTGCGCGGTCAGGGCCGTCAGGACGGACGCGCCGTAGACGCCCAAAACCGTGAAGGTCTTGAGGTCGGCCTGGATCCCGGCGCCCCCGCCCGAATCCGAGCCGGCGATGGTCAACGCGGTGGGTCGTGCGGGCATGCGGGCCTTTCCTTCAGCCGTCCGGCGAAAGCGGGCGGCCGCTTCCGCGCCGCGATCGGTCTCGAAACAGAGAGATCAAAAAGTCCACATCCATACAATACACGATTCTGAAGCGACAGCGCGTTGAGCGCGGGGGGAGGGCCGTTCTCCGAAAATCCAGGGACGCGGCCGGATTCGACGCCGCGAAAATCGGTTGATTCCCCGGCTCAATGGGCTAAAATAAACGGATCGAAACCGAATGGGACCCGCCGGCCCGGTAGAGATGGCCGACGGAGGCGGGAGCGGCGCTTGCGCGGCTCGCGCCGGAGAGGAGCCTGAGAGCGGGTGGGATACGTCCTCGGATTGAGATGCAAGGAGTGCGGGAAGGAATATCCCAAGGAGCCGAGCCACGTCTGCGACTATTGCTTCGGGCCGCTCGAGATCGTCTACGACTACGACGCCATCGGCCGGGTGATCTCCCGCGAGTCGATCCAGGCGGGGCCGCAGAGCATCTGGCGGTACAAGGACCTGCTTCCCATCGACGGCGAGCCGTCGGTGGGTCTCAACGTCGGGATGACCCCGCTCGTCAAGGCCGACCGGCTGGGGGCCGCGCTGGGGCTCCGCAACCTCTACGTGAAGAACGACAGCGTTTGCTGTCCCACCTTGTCGTTCAAGGACCGGGTCGTGGCGGTGGCCGCCACCAAGGCCCAGGAATTCGGATTCGACACCCTGTCGTGCGCCTCGACGGGGAACCTCGCCAATTCCGTGGCGGCGCACGCGGCGGAGGCGGGCCTGAAAAGCGTCATCTTCATCCCGGCCGACCTCGAGACGGGAAAGGTCCTCGGGACCCTCGTCTTCGGGCCGACGCTTGTGGGGGTGGACGGGGTGTATGACGATGTCAACCGGCTCTGCGCGGAAATCGCCAGCAACTACCCCTGGGCTTTCGTGAACATCAACATCCGGCCCTTCTACGGGGACGGCTCGAAAACCTTCGGCTACGAGGTCATGGAGCAGCTCGGCTGGCGGACGCCCGACCACATCATCGTCCCGGTGGCCGGCAGCTCGCTGATCACGAAGATCTGGAAATCGTTCCACGAGTTCAAGGACCTCGGTCTGATCGACGAGGTCACCGCCCGGGTGTACGCCGCCCAGGCCGAGGGCTGCTCGCCCGTCACGACGGCCATCAAGAACGGGTGGGACCACTTCAAGCCGCAGCGGCCCGACACGATCGCCAAGTCCATCGCCATCGGCAATCCGGCCGACGGATACTACGGCATCCAGGTCTGCCGCAACAGCGAGGGGGGCGGCGAGGACGTGACCGACGAGGAGCTCGTCGCGGCCATGCGCCTTTTGGCCGAGACGGAAGGGATCTTCACCGAAACCGCCGGCGGGGTGACGATCGGCGTAACGAAGAAGCTGGTCGAGCAGGGACGCATCGCCCCGGACGACTTGACCGTCATCTGCGTCACCGGCAACGGTCTCAAAACCCAGGAGGCCATCCAGGACAGCGTCAACGCCCCGCTTCGCATCGACTCCAAATTCAGCTCATTCCAGGAAATGTTCGCGGAACAAATGAAGGAGGCATAAGAACAATGCCTGTGAAAATCCGCATCCCCACGGCCCTGCAAAAACTCACCCAAAACGAGGGCGAGGTGGAAGTGCAGGGCGGCGACGTCAACGAGATCATCGACGGCATGGATCAGCGGTTCCCCGGCTTCAAGGAGCGCATGTACGACGATTCGGGCGAGATCCGCCGGTTCATCAACATCTACGTCAACGACGAGGACATCCGCTTCCTGGACGGGTCGAAAACGGCCTTGAAGGACGGAGACGAGGTGTCCATCATCCCCGCGATCGCGGGCGGTCACGGGGTGGAGTGACTCGCCGCGCCGCTCGTCCGGCGGCGCGATCCTCCGGCCTGGACGGACCCGCGTCATGAAGATCGACATCTCGCCCCGCGCCCTTCGGGCCATGAAGCGTCACGCCGGCCGGGACTATCCGCATGAGTGCTGCGGCTTCCTGGTGGGCCGGGCCGGCCGGGGGGGCCGACGGATCGCCATCGAGGAGGCCCTGCCCGCGGAGAACCTGAACCGCGAGCGGGCGCATGACCGCTACGAAATCAGTCCCCTGGCCTACCTGGGGCTGGAGGAGTCTCTCAAAGGGACCGGGCGCGGGATCCTGGGCTACTACCACTCCCATCCGGATCACCCGTCCCGGCCCTCGGAGACGGACCTGACGATGTTCGGCGGCTGGCCGGGCTACATTTATGTGATCGTGGGCGTTGACGGCAAGACCGCCAAAGCGAAGAGGTACACAGTGACCGCGTGGTCGCTGGAAGAGCACGAGCTTGTATCCGTGTAGCGGGGTGAACTTTCACGGGGGCTTTACGGAGCATGGCCAGGCAACTCGTCACCGCGTATTTTGAAGGGGAGCTCGTCAAAGAGCCGATCATCTGCGAGCTGGGCCGGGAGTGCGACGTGATCCCCAACATCTTCCGCGCGGACGTTCAGGCCGAGGAGGGATGGATCGTCCTGGAGCTCGAAGGGTCGGAGATCGCCCTTCAGGAAGCCATGGAGTACCTGAGGGTCCGGGGCGTCCGCCCGGAGCCGGCGAAGGAAGAGGATCTGCCCGCTTGATGGCGGCATCGGCGAAGAGCAGGCTGGGCCATTTGCGTCGGGTGACCCCCTGGCCGGTGTTCCTGCAAACTCCGGTAGGCCGGGCATCCTGCCCGGCGTCCCGCTAGCCCGGCATTTCCTATCTTGAGGAATGAACGATGGCCACCCTGCGCGCCCGGCTGACCTTTCCTGAAAACACCGTCAAGCGTCCCCACATCTACGAGGTCGGCCAGGCGTACGACATCGTCTGGAGCGTCCGGACGGCCAACGTCACGGCGGATTTCGGCTGGGTCCACCTCGAGATGACCGGCGAGGAGGAGAACCTCCAAAAGGCCGTCGAGGCCTTCGAATCCCGCGGCATCACCGTCGCGCCGATCGAGGGGGATGTCGTCGCGAATTAAAATCCGATCCGTTTTTTCAGCCCGTCCATTTTGTCCCCTGAATTTTTTCAGCCCAATTCATCGAATCGCCGTTCATTTCCTTTCAGACGCTTCCATCAGGGTTTGCATCGCCCCCTATGCGATCTTTCAATTCAGACCGCAACGACCTTGACCCGACCCCGGCGGCTCTTTTTGCCCTTCGGCTTGACGACGATCTCAACGTCCCGGTCGAGGGCGTTGAGAAGCTGAATCAGCCGGCCGGTGGAAAAGCCGGTGAAGCGGCCGCGCATGGGGGCGGAAACGTCCGGCTGCTTGAGGCCGAGGAGCCCGGCGGCTTTTGTCTGCGTCAGACCGCTCTCCCTGATGATGTTGTAAATCTGCCGGGTCAGCTCCGCTTTGGCCTGCATGTCGTCGGATTCGGCAAACCCGAGGTCTTCAAAAACGTTGCCGCTGCCTTCGGTGGTTTTTGTCATGGCCTGTCTTTGCATACTCCATATAGTGATTCTACTATAATACGGGTCTGCCACGAAAACTTCTCTCAAAATCCAATCCAGCCATTGGAATTGTTGCCTTTCAATGCTTTGCCCGGTGCAAGTGCGCCATCTCGCTCAAATGCCGTGTTCTTTGCGCCTGCGTCTGACGGACCCCTCACCCACTGTCCCCATCCGCCAAATTCACCGTTGTCAGGCACACTCGGCAGAAATTCACCCCTCGGGCCGATGGCCGCGCGTTGAACTTGAAACTCCTCCGGAAAGGCTATACACATGTCATAACGCTAGGCAGGAGGGTTCCGCTGTGAAGGTCTCGAAAATCAAGACAAAGGTCCGGAAGATCGGAAATTCCCTGGGGATTGTGCTTTCGAAGGAGCTGCTCGACCGGCTCAATGTCCGGGAAGGAGACGACCTCCTCTGGGCTGTCACGCCCGACGGGGTGCGCCTGACGCCCCATGACCCGGACTTCGAGGCGGTGGTGCACTCCAACCGGAATTACATGGACCGCCACAGAAACGCCCTCGAAGATCTGGCCAAGTGGGGGACCAACCCAGTGAAACGGACGACGTGAACATCATGCGGGGCGATGTCTCATTCCCAAGAACAGGCGGCGAGGATATCCCGCACCCGCCGCCGTCCATGTCCATGACATAATCAATCACCATGCGCATCTCGTATCTGAAGCACCTGTCCTGCCCCGCCTCCCGGCCCAAACGGATGGGGCGGTGCGGGGGAAAGCTGGCCGTCCAGCCGGGCGAGATCCCCTCCCGGCTGGCGGATGACGACGACGAGCTTCTGGAAGGCAACGTCGTCTGCGAGGGCTGCGGGGCGTGGCATCCCGTCCTGGGCGGGGTGCTCGTCCTCGTGCCCAAGCCCCGGCTCTATCTGGGCGGCCGGTTCGTCTCTCTCATGGCGTTCGCGGGCGTGCACGCCGATCTCTCCGAAGAGGCGCGCCGCTGGCTGGCCGACCAGCACTTCGACCTCTACGAGGTTCCCAAAAAACAGGACGCCGTCGATTCCAACGCGGTCCTTCACTTCGAGCGCGTCGCCGACCTGATGGCCGAGCTCCCCCTGCCCGCGAGTTTTCGCGCCTTCCTGGCGGAGTGGGACGGGAAGACGCCCTTCGATCTGTTGGCGGAGATGGGCCGGACGCACCGGGCCGCGCCGCAAAGCGGCATCCACCGGGAGAACAACCGGCTGGCCGTGGACGCCGGGTGCGGCGCGGGGGGGCTCGTTTACCGGCTGGCCCCCCACTACGAGAAGGTGTTCGGCGTGGACCTGTCGTTCAGCGTCGTCCTGCTGGCCCGCTCGATCTTGCTCCACCAACCCCGGAAATTCGACCGGCATTACGTCCGCACGGAGCGGGACGCCTTCACCCCGCGCGACCTGGATCACGCGCGCCGTCCGAACGTCGAGGTGATCGTGGCCGACTGCACGAACCTGCCGTTCGGAGACGAGACGGCCGACGCGGCGGCGAGCGCGAACATCGTGGACATCGTTCACCCGCACACGCCCCTCCGGGAAGCCGCGCGGGTCATCCGAACGGGCGGACACCTGCTCTTCACCGACCCGTTCAAGATCGCCGCGGGGATGTTCTCGACGACCTCGCGCGGCCCCCTCGAGGACGCGAAGCGCTACCTGGCCTCGATGGGCCTGCACCCGGTCGAGGAACACGATTTTGTCCCCTGGATCTGGCACCGCTTCAAACGGCAGGTGCAGATCTATTTCAATTACTGCGGGGCATTTCGGAAGGAACAAAAAGAAGAAGGAAAATGAGAACTTCCCAGGGGGGCTTTTTTGAAAAACCGCCCCCCTGGAACCCCCCGAAAAACTTTCGGCGGCCAAGCCTGCGGCTTGGCCTTTCCCGCGCTTGGAGGGTGAGAGCTTCGACTTCGATTGTTTGGCGCGGCCCCAGAACCTCTTCGAGCATCTTGCAAAAGAGGAGCAACAAACTCAGTGTCGACTCTCCGCACCCGCCCACCAACTCCTTAGACTCTCAGAGCGCCGTGCGCCGGAGAGGTTGTGGGAAGCACGACCCCCTCCACCCGCAACTTGGCCGGCGCGCAAGCGCCTCCCCCCAGGGTTTTACACGCCGAGATATTTCAGGCGGGTTTCTTTGTCTTCCATCAGGTCTTCGGACTTCCCTTCGTAGCGGATTTGGCCCTTTTCGATCAAGTAGGCCCGCTGCGTGATGCCGAGGGCCAGCTTCGTATTCTGCTCGACCAGGACGACGGCGACCCCGTCTTGCCGGATGGCCTCCAGGGAATCGCGGATCCGCTCGACCAGCTCGGGCATGAGACCCTCGGTGGGCTCGTCCACCAGGAGGAGCTTGGGCTCGGTCGCCAGGCCTCGGGCGATCGTGAGCATCTGCTGCTCGCCCCCGCTGAGACTGCCCCCCAGGAAGCCCCTTCTTTCCTCGAGCCTGGGGAAAAGCGAGAACATCCGGTCGAGGAAGGATCTCAGATTCTTGCCTTTGTCCACGACGATCCGTCCCATCTTGAGGTTCTCGTCCACGGTGAGGTTCGTGAAGATCCGCCGCTCCTCGGGGATGTAGCCGATTCCCCTTCGGAGAATCTCGTGGACGGGCATCTCGGTGATGTCCTCGCCGTTGAAGCGGACCCGCCCGCCCCGGGGTTTCAGGGGCCCCATGATCGACTTGAGGGTGGTCGTCTTGCCGGCGCCGTTGCGGCCCAGGAAGGCGATCGCCTCTCCCTCGTCCACCCGCATCGTCACCCCGTGCAGGACGTGGCTCAGACCGTAATACGTGTCAATCCCTTGGATTTCGAGCATCATTCCCTCAGGTAGACGCGCTGCACGTCGTCGTTGGCGCGCACCTCCTCCGGGGCGCCCGTGGCGAGCACCGCGCCATTATGGAAAACCGTGATCCACTCCGAGATCCCCATCACCACTTCCATGTCGTGCTCGACGAGGATGACCGAGTGGTCGGCGGCGACTTTCCGGATGAGGTCGGCGGTCTGGACGGTTTCGGCGGGGCTCATCCCGGCGGTCGGCTCATCGAACAGGAGAAGTTCCGGGTCGGTCGCCAGGGTGATGCCGATCTCGAGGTAGCGCTGCTCCCCGTGGGCCAAGGCCCCCGCCGGCTCATCCCGCCGGTCTTCGAGGCCGATGTACTCGAGCATGGCGCCGGTCTTGTCGTTGAGGTCTTTGTGGCCGCCCCCGTACGTCCACCAGTTGTAGGTGGTCTTGCGCGACTGGGCCGAGATGCGGATGTTCTCGAACACCGTCAGCTCCGGGAAGATGTTCGTGATCTGAAAGGACCGGCCGATGCCCATGTGGGAGATCTGGTGGGGCGCCTTGTCGGTGATGTCCTGCCCCTTGAAGATGATCTCTCCTTCCGACGGATCGGGGTTGCCGGCCAGCATGCTGAAGAAGGTGGTTTTGCCCGCGCCGTTGGGGCCGATGACGGCCCGCAGCTCCCCCCGCTCCAGGGCGAAGTCCACGTTGTTCACGGCCACCAGACCGCCGAAGCGTTTGGTCAGCCCCCGGGTTTCGATGATCGCGGACATGGATTTCCTTCGTTACGCCGATGAAGAATCGCCGGTCTCGGGCACCGGGGCCTGTTTCCGCACCGCCAAGCCCCTTTTGTCGATGTAGATGACTGTCAGGCGCTTCAAGGACCCCAGGATTCCATCCGGAAGGAACAGGACGATGATAATGAACAGGCCGCCCCCCCAGGCCTCCCAGTACTCGAACTCGACCCACCAGTTGACGAACTGCGTGCTCATCAACTGCAGCAGGTACCAGTAGATGAAAGACCCGACGGCCGGGCCGAGGAACGTCCCCGCCCCGCCGAAGAGCGTGATGATCACGACCTGGCCCGAGTTGGACCAGTGGATGTTCTCGATGGGCACGGACTCCCCGTAAATGATGGCCAGCGCCCCGGCGACGCCGGCAAAGACGCCCGAAACGATGAACGCGACCAGCTTCACCCGGTGGGTGTCGTAGACGCACGTCCGGGCCCGCTCCTCGTTCTCCCGGATGGCGTTGAGAACGCGGCCGTAAGGGGAGCGCAGGAGCTGCCAGATCAGAAAGACACAGATGACCGTGACCGCTATGATGAACCAATAGGTCGACATGACGTCCACGACGCCGATGCGCTTGCCGCCCAGGATTCCGATGTTGAGGTTGTCGAGCCCGCCCAGGCCGTCGGTTCCGCCGGTGAAATCGTCGAAGGTCTGGGCCGCGTAGTAGAACACCTGGG